>JBPYFA010000135.1:0-12806 GCA_051986585.1 Vicinamibacterales bacterium
AGCCGGATCGGTCCACTGCGTGAGGATGCCGAGATCATATTGAGTCTGCCGTTGCGCAAAGGCCGTCTCTCCCACGTCCACCCGGCTCGCGGCGCCGCCGTACTGCTCAATCAGCACTGCCGTCAGCGGCGATGTCGCGCGGTTGGTGTAGTGCAGCACGATATCGATCGCATCGTCGCTCAGGTCACGCAAGAATTCGGATTTCCAGTAGTTCTGATGACCGTCCGGAACCGCTGCGTCGAAGACCGTCTGCATGACCGGGAACGGCATCGGCTGTATAGCGTCGATCAGCGGCTTGCCGAACGATCGCAGCGGTGCGATGAGGCGCTCACCCGCGGCGAGATCGCCGCAGTAACAGATGACGACCGCCGCTGCGGGCATGCCGTCCGGTGTGTGCAGCAGCGCCGCGTACGCCGCCAGTTCATCAGGTGCTGATTGCGTAAACGACCGATAGAAGCGCAGGAGATCGCGCGCAGCGTCTCTTGGATGGACAATGAGTCCGCCGAGCACCATTTGTACCGGATGAAGGCGATATTCGAATGAGGTGACGACACCGAAGTTGCCACCACCGCCGCGAAGCGCCCAAAACAGGTCGGGATGCTCGTCGGCGCTGACCTGCAGAACTTCGCCGTCAGCGGTGACCAGCTCGAACGAAATAACGTTGTCGCAGGCGAGACCGTATTTTCTCGCCAGCCAACCGACGCCGCCGCCCAGCGTCAGGCCGCCGACGCCGGTCTTCGATACGACGCCCATCGGGACGGCGAGGCCGAAGACGTGCGTTTCACGATCGAGCTCACCAAGAAGCACACCAGGCTGAACCCGGACCCGGCGCGTTGCGGGATCGACGTGAATGCCCTTCATCCGCGACAGATCGATGACCAGGCCGCCGTCACAGAGCGCCCGGCCGCCAACGTTGTGACCGCCGCCGCGAACGGCGACGAGCAAGCCGTGCTCGCGTGCGAAGCGAACCGCCGCGATGACGTCGGCGAGTCCTGTGCAGCGGGCAATCAAGCCCGGATGTCTGTCAATGCTCGCATTCCAGATCCGTCTGGCGGCGTTGTACTCGCTGTCGCCGTGACGGAGTACGGTCCCGCGGAACGAGGAGAGAAACGGCTCGAGCCGCTTCGCGTCAATTGCCATTCCGGACGCATCTACGAGTTCGTATGCAGCCATGGCCTGAGCAACTCCTTATGAGAGTCCGTGCGCGCCGGCATGAGACGATTCTAGCGCGCACGGCATGCGAACTGTTCCAAACTCAAGATTCGCCGTGTAAGGCACGGGGTAGCTCGATCCGATCTCCGATCATCACTTTGGTGGGTCGGGCGGGCGCGATCACTGACCTTCGATTCGTCGAGTTGCGCTCCGTTTAGCCGAGGCTCGCCTCCGTAATACCGGAGGCAGCAACCCACCGAGAGGTCCTGACGATTCGGAAATTCGCGAATTCTCCCGTAGTTCAGAGTGTCTCGGCGCAGCGATCGCCGGCACGTTTCCTGCCAGTTCACCCTCCCGCCCGACTTCCGCGCGCACCATCGTGATGTGCTGGTCCCAAGACAACAGCGCTTCCGCAAGTACACCAGGTCGCTTATGGAAGGTCTTGGCGTGCCGGTAAAAAACATTCAGTTGCACAAGCATCTGCTGCACTATGCCGTGACCACACACGACACTTCCCGTTTCCGACCCGGCATCGTGGCACTTGCCCTCGTCGTTTGTGCGACGCGTGCCCTCTATGCGCAACCGCCTGCTCCGTCCAGCGGCTCGGGCGACAGCGCCGAGCTCGCTAAGAAGCTGTCGAACCCAATCTCGGATCTCGTCAGCGTACCGTTCCAGTTCAACTGGGAACAGAATGTCGGCCCCAAGGACCAGACACGCTTCATCCTCAACGTCCAGCCGGTGATGCCGTTCACGCTGACGCCGAGGATGAATCTGATCACCCGCGTGATCGTCCCATTCGTTTCGCAACCACCGCTTGCCGACGGCGGTGCGCCCGCGGCAGGTGTCGGCGACGTTCTCGCGTCATTTTCTTTTCACCGAACACCGGGAGCAGTTTCACCTGGGGGGTCGGCCCGGTCATCAGCCTCCCATCCACGGCAGAGCCGACGCTTGGAACTGAGAAATGGAGCGCCGGTCCGACCATCGTCGCCCTGAAACAGGCAGGACCATGGACCGTCGGGGCTCTCTGGAATCAGGTCTGGTCGTTCGCCGGCAACACCGACCGGGCGGATGTGAACCAGATGTTCGTCCAACCGTTTCTCGCATACACCACCAAGACAGCGCTGACCGTCACGGTGCAATCGGAAAGCGTCGGCAATTTCAAAGCTGACACCGACAAATGGACGATCCCGATCAACCTGCTGGTATCAAAGGTCTCATCATTCGGAATGTTTCCCGCCAGCTATCAAATCGGCTTCGGTGGCTACCCCGTCCATCCTGATGCGGGACCTTCGTGGAAGGTGCGAGGTGCGATCGTGCTGCTGCTACCGAGAAGGCAGTAATGGGTGTCCACGCGAACCCGCGTCACATGGAGCAAGGAGTCTGGATATGCATCTGCCAACATTCGCTACTCTCGCCGCTGCGCTCGGCGTCAGCGTCGCTGTCTTCGGCCCCGCCGCCGTCGAAGCGACCGCCCAGCCAATAGCAAAGGCGCAGGTCGCGGAGCTCATCACGCGAGTTGAAAACGGCGTCGACGAGTTCAGGAACTATCTCGAGAAACGCGGAGAAAACGCGAGCGACGCCAAGTCGACCGCGCAGGCGTCCGGCCGACGCAGGGGCCAGGGTGCCACTGAAAACCAGAAGGCCAAAGCGAACACGAAGAAAGACGCGCTGGACGAAGCGCTCGGCGATCTGAATCGGTCGACGAACAGACTGCGCAGAAAGTTCGACGCAACCGACAAATGGATCGAGACCAAAGGCCAGGTCGAGAGCGTGGTCGACGATGCGCGCAAGATCAACCAGGTGGTGGCGCGCGGTAATTACGGCGCAGAGGCGGCGAGGCTTTGGGCGGCGCTCCGGACCGGCATCAATGATCTCGCACGGGCTTATGGCGTGCAGCCCTTAGCGATCTAGTTCGTCATCCGCCTCCGCTCGCGCCTGCTTTCGCCGCCAGCTACGGCGAGATGTCTCGCCGCCGAATCGGCATGGTGCCACCTTTGGGTCTGGGAGCGGCCCCGGCTCGGGAGCCGTCATGCCGGTCGGCGGCTTTTCCCGGACGTTGAACATCGGGAGCGCGCACCTTCGGACAGTGAAGGCTTGGCGCATGATCGTGGCTCTACCGAAAATGGATCATCATTGCGATCACGATGACATCGAGAACGACGGCAAGAATAATGATCCACGTCGTCGAATCTGGACGGAATCGGGACAGACGTTCGCCCTTCGCCAAGCGATCCTCGCTCGGACAGAAGCGCCGTTTCGATATCCTCACTTAGAGATCGGGACGGTCGATCGTCCAGGTGATCTTCGCGACTTCTGGCATTTCGCGGCCGTTGTCGTCGCCAATTTCCGCTTTGATCAAGGACTCGAGCTTGCCGCTCATCGTCGCAATCAGATCGCTGTTCTTCTCTCGCTCGGATGCGAGGTTCACCGTTTCCGACGGATCGGCCTGGAGGTCGAACAACTCCACGTCGTTCACCTTGTAGAGCTCCGTGAGATCGCGGGGCTTGTTCCGGTCGACTGGCGAAAAGTACCGTGAGAATTTGTAGCGGCCATCGAATACCGTTCGAACGCTTCCGCGCTTCTTCAAGTCCGGTTTGAAGCCGCTTGCCTTCGCGACCTCGATCGGGCTCTTCCCGGCCGCGATCGCCTCTCCGGCCACGGCGAATAGCCCGGCATCGTTGGTCGACAAGCAGCTGTAGGTAAACAGGATTCCTTCGCGGGCCGCGTGCACGTCGGCGGCGGCAGCATTGCCAAGCACGGGCATCAGGTCCTTGCCTGGCAGATCGCGACCGGCGAATTCGCCCTTGGCGCTGGAGGAAACGCCCGCCAACGAGAGCAGCGTCGGCACCATGTCGATGTGGCTCGTCAGGGCCTTGCAGGACTGGCCGCCCTGGACGTCCGGGTGCGCGATCATCAGCGGAATGTGAATGTTTTCTTCATACGCGAACGGACCCTTGCCGTGAAGGCCGTGCGCACCGCCGAGCTCGCCATGATCCGAGGTGAAGACGACCATCGTTCTGTCGGCGAGGCCAAGCGCATCGAGCTCCTGCAGGAGGTTCGCGATCTGGAGGTCCATGGTCCGAATCGAATTGATGTAGAAGTCGTTGAACCGGCGCCACCGTTCTTCTTCGAGGGGAATATGCCCGAGGACGTGGTCCCAGACCTTGAGGAATTCTCCGTGAGCCGGCGGACGTCCTGGTGCGTCCATTGGCTGGCGGAGCGTCGCGGCAACCGGGTAATCCCACGTCGAGCGATACAGCGCGTGATCGGGTGCACCCGCGGCGTGCTTGAGAAGCTTTCCGGTGTCCTGGACTTTCTGTCCGGGCGCATCGGTGTTGAAGTACATGATGTCGTGCGGGTTCACGAGGCTGACGAAGAGGCTCCACGGCTTGCCCGCGTTGGAAAGGGGGCGGCCGACGCGACGCAGCCAGGTCTGCGCGGTTGACGCGATCACCTGATCGAACTCGTAGCCACCGAGCGTGTGGGCGATCAGATCACCAGGTGCCACGTAGTCCGAGAACCCGTACGCATCCATCTCCTTGGTGAAGAGATGGTCCGGTTCGCGTGTGTCGAAATCCTTGTTCAGATGCCACTTGCCCTTGTAGGCCGTGTAGTAGCCGGCCTTGCGAAGCATGTGGCCGATGGTTGGAATGTCGGTCGACATGCTCTTCACCCACGCCACGTCGCAGTTGTCGAACATGCGGTTGTCTGGCGTTTGCAAACCCGTGGTCAATACCGATCGGGACGGCGTGCACATGATGGCGCTGGTGTAATGGCTCTCGAAGGTCACACCTGTGCGCTGCAGGCGTTCATGTCCAGGCAGGGATAGGCCCGCCGGCCACTTCGGGAGGTAGCGTTCCTGATCGCCGAACACGAACACGATGTTGAGGCCCTGTTTCGGACCTCCCGGCGCTCGTTTGATGACTTGAGGTCCCGACGAGGACGTCGTCGCTTGCGACTCCGTTGAACCGCATCCGAGCAACGGCGTCGCCAGGGCAGCCGCCGACAACATTCCGAATTCGCGTCGCGACAGTGGACCGAGCTTGCTCTTCTTCATCGTTCATCTCCCGGCGTGCCGAGGACTTGAGTCATCCAGTCCAGCCCACGCAACCGCAACCCCTCGATGTACAGAATCTCCGGCGGACTCTGCGACAGCTCCAGCACTTCAAGGAAGCGGCGAAAGGCCGGAGTGCGCATGTGCTCTTCGAGCCGTTGTGGTGTCTCCCACTCCTCGATCAGGAGAAACCCGCCGCCATCATCCGCGTCTCGCCAGATGTGTGACGACCGACATCCGGGCTCGGCGAACGCGCTGGTCGACGCAGAACGTATCGCTGTGAGTAGGCGCTGCGATCCTGCAGGGTCCTGCGACAGCCTGTAGAGAGCAAACACACGCTCCATGGTTGAAGGCGCCCCGAACGCGAGAATGCTGGCGTTCCCGACCGCGCCCACATGCGCAGCGACGCCCTCTCTCGTGGAAGGCAAAAGACGTGCGCACACACGGCGTCCCGTGTCGAGGGGCGTAACGTCCACGGTATAAAAGGATTGACGGCAGCGTTGCCCGGTACGGGGGACTGCAGCCGATGATGCGGTCGCGTGACTCATCACGCGGTGCGTGAAGGTTCACGCGTCGCCGTGACGTTTCAGGCGTTTGGGCGCGTGATGCCGAGCTTCTTCATGCGCGAGCGCAATGTCGCTTCGTGCACGCCGAGTTGCTCGGCAGCGCCACCCTCGCCTCGGATCCGGCCCCGGGTCGCTTCCAACGTGCGCACGATGTGCGACCGCTCGGCTTCGTCGAGCGTCAGCGGTTCTGGAGTGGATAGCGTCGATGGAACCGTTTCATGTGGGAGCTCGATGACGAGGGACGGTCCCGTGCTGAGGATCAGAGCGCGCTCGATCAGGTTCCGGAGTTCGCGGACGTTGCCTTCCCAGGAGTGACGCTGCAGCCGCTCCATGACGGCCACCGGAATCGTCTCGACAGAGCGGCCCATTCTCTCGCCGATTTCACGCGCGATCGACCACACCAGCGCGGGAATCTCTTCCTGCCGTTCCCGCAATGGCGGGATCGCGATTGGGAACACACTCAGGCGGAAGTAGAGATCCTTGCGGAACGTCCCTGCGGCCACGGCTGCCGCAAGGTCGCGGTTGGTGGCGGCGATGATGCGAACGTTCACTTTTTGCGTGCGCGAGCTGCCCAAGCGCTCGAACTCGCCCGACTCAATCACCCGCAAGAGCTTGGCTTGCAGGTCGAGAGGCAGCTCGCCGACTTCGTCGAGGAAGAGCGTGGATCCGTCGGCGACCTCGAAGCGCCCCGCCTGTCTCGCCAGCGCGCCGGTGTAGGCGCCCTTCTCCCGGCCGAACAGCTCGCTCTCGACGAGCGAGGCAGGCAGGGCGGCGCAGTTGACCGCGATCATGAGCCGGTCCTTGCGTCGGCTCAGTCGATGGATCGCACGGGCGAGCAGCTCTTTACCGGTACCGGTCTCACCGAGCAGCAGGACCGTGGACTCGGTTGCTGCCACGCGTGTGACGAGCTCCATGACGCGAGTCATGGCGGGGCTCGTCGCGACAATGCCGTTCAGATTCCCCTTGGGCACGAGCGTCTCGCGCAGGTACAGGTTCTCCGACTCGAGACGCACTTTGATGGCTTTCAGCTCGTCATGGGCGCGGGCGAGCTGCGTGATATGGCGGTTGCGCATCAACGCGTCCACCATGATCTCGCCGAGCAGCCGCATACGCGCCGCGAGGTCGATGGGCCAGGCGCACGGTTCGGACGACCGGTCGACGATGATCGCGTGGCGAAAACCGTCTGAGGGAAACACGGGCACGATGAGCAGAGCGGCGGTCGCGAGCGCTTTCCAATTCGCCTGGTCGACCGCGGCCTCGGGCGGCAAGTCGGATACGTCAGGAATGCATAGCGTCTTGCCGGTTCGAAGGTGCGCGTCGGTCCATGGGAAGAGATTCCGGACGTCGATCTTCTCTGGAATGGGCGCGATCCCGCTTGCGTACGCGACGTGAGTCAACGTTGCCGTCGTCCAGTCGTCGCTGTACTCGAGGAACACCGCCCGATCGGCGTTGACCGCACTGCGGAGCCGTTCCAGCGCGTTCAGCAGCGCGCCGTCAATACTGTCCGGCGTCGCGACCACAACGTCGGCGGTGATGTCCGTGACGAGGGCTTCGAAGTCGAGTCTCCTCCGCAGCGTTCGCTCCACTCCGGTCGAGGCATGCGGCCGCAAGACCGCGACGGCGCACGTCCCATCGTGCGTTTCGATCGGACCCAAGCTGATGTCCACATCGAGTTCGCGGCCGCCTTTGCACAGGACCAGGAGCTGGATCGGCAGCGGCACGTGTCGCGCGTAGGGCTTGCGAAAGTAGTGCTCGACGTGTGCGCGGTGTTGATCTCGGAGTCGATCTGGAATCAGGCAATCGAGCGCGCATCCGACGAGCTCGTCGCGCGAGTAGCCGAACATCGCGAGTGCGGCGGCGTTCGCGCGCCGAATGACACCGCTGGCGCTCACGATGAGCGTCGCGTCCGGACTCGTGTCGTCCGCAACCCCGCCCGACTTCGCCTGCATGCAAAAGAAGAGTGTACGCGAAAGACAGCGCCGGGTGCGCAAGATACGCCGCGAAAAGCGAGGACCACCCGTCAGATCACGCGCCTCGAGAACCGCGGCGGGTTGCGCTGCTTCGACGTCACGCCGGACGGACAGTTTCTAGTGTTCGACCGGTCGCGCGCCAACGCAAACGTGGTGCTGATCGATTTCCCGATTGCGGGAAGGCGTTGATGAGAGCCGTGTTCGTTGGATTTGGTGTGCGCCAACGCGCGCGACCGGAATCGATTTCCTAGCGAGCTCCTTCATCCGTTTCCGAAGGTGCCCCGCTGACGGGCGACCGAGGTCCAACGTGGTATGCTGATCCAGCTTTCCTGAATCCTCCTGCCTTCCTGCGGGCAGCCTGACTCATCAAAGTCGACGGCGCACATCCCGTGCAGGACTGGAGGTTTCCATGCTGTCCTCATTTGCTGTCGTCCTGACGATCTGCTTCCTTGCCGGTCTCATTATCGTCCTTGCGCTCGCGGCGCGGGCGCGAACGGACGATAGTATCGCGCGCGTCCTGTACGACACGGAGCATCCCGCGAAGACGCGGTGAGGGCGTCCGCATTCCGCGCTTCCGCCTCGCCGTGCGCGCGTGCGCAGGACCCCGACGCGGACTCCGGCGAGGCACGACAACGCGGCAGGTATGGACGCGCGAGGCATGGGGACCAACGAAAGAGTGAATGGATGGCGATGACACCAAACAGTGCTGTGCGTGAACTGCAAGAGCTCATTGCGGCGCTCGATCGTCGGGTGCCGCAGGTGCAGCGAGCCGGTGAAGCGTCGATCGCTCGCGAGGCGGCGGCTCTCAAGGCCCGGGCGTTGAGGCGTATCGAGGAGCTCGAGCGCGAGGCAGCAGCCGCCGAACAGACGTAACAACACTCGATCCGTGCTGACACGATCGGGATGGGCTTCGCACTCCGCCGCTACTCAACCGAGGCCTGCGCCGTGACGTCCTGGCCTGTTTTGTCAGGGCTGCACCGCAGGTGTGATGACGCGACCGTCATTGGCGCGCGCGAGCCACAACGCCAGGAGTGTCGCAAGTCCTTCAAGTGCCGCGAGCAACGCCGCGGTTGTAGCGAACATCGCTCGCCACTGTTCCTCGACTCGCGACACATGATCCGCCCCGGCAAGCACGAAGTGATTCAGGCACCCGAACACGAGGGCGCCCGCCATCGTGATTGCGATCACCCAACTGCCCACTCGCGCGGCGGCCAATGCCACTGCGAGACCGATCAAGGGGCCTGCCACGATGACGCCGAACACGAAGAAATTCGCCGCGCGCGACAGCGGAACATGGGCGGCGGAATGAGCGGTGCCGTGCACGACTGACACCGCCAGATGGAGGAGAACCACGACGGTCAGCCACCGCCACGCGGATCGTCTGATGCTATCGTTGGTGTTCATGGCGACATGATGACGCGGTCGCCGCCGCCATGCGATGACCCTCGCGACAATCGCCTGACAGGAGCCGCCAACGAGGACACTTTCCGCTCGGCCATCCAACGAGGTTCACGCCGTCGGCGAAGTGCGAGGCATGCTCCGCGCCCTCGAGCAATTGGGCTACGACCTCGACGCGCTGCTCGCATCGGCCGGCCTACAGCGACTTGACGTCGCAGATCCCGATACGCTGCGGCCCTCGAGTGCGTGTGCCACGGTGTTCGAGAACGCGCATCGCGAGCGGCGTGTCCGCAATCTCGCCCTGCAGCTCGCTTAGCGCACGCCGGTCGGCGCGAACCCGCTGCTCGACTATCTGATCGTCAGTTCCGATTCGGTGGCGCGGGCCTTGAACGCCGGACAAGATATTTGGCCCTCGTGAACCCGAGCGTCGGCTGACGAATTGAATCGGTTGGCCGGCGGGACGTTTGTCGGCGGCCTGACCTTTGGGTTGTGCACGAATGTCTTCCCGTGGTTCCTGATGTGTCCCGCCATGGGATACGGCCTGGATCGGATGCTGGTTGCAGCGGCCCTGGTGGGTCCCAGCGGGGGCGTCGGTGATCATTTTCGGATGGTGGCTCGCATGGCGACCGTTGGATCATCAGACGGCCGCAAGCCCAAGAGGCAGGAGCTGCAGCAAGTGAGCAGGAGCGCAGCCGCGTCGACGCAGTCATCTGTCGACACCCGGCCGTTCGCGGGCGCTGCGACGCGAACACGCTTTCGCGCGGCCGTCGGCGATTGCAGTATCGTTCCATGTCATCGGAGACTCACAGATGAATGCAGCCCTCGCCGACATGCTGGCCGATGTGAAGTTCGCGCTGCGGCGATTGAGCAAATCGCCGGGCTTTACGGCAACTGTTGTCGTGACGTTGGCACTCGGCATCGGCGCCACGGCCGCGATCTTTACCCTGATTCAGCAGGTCATGCTGCGATCGCTGGCGGTGGCGAAGCCGGAGCAGCTGTGGCGCATCGGTGACGCCGTCACCTGCTGCTACTCGACCGGATATGCGCAGAGGAATGACGCGGCCGAGAACGACTGGACGTTGTTCTCGTGGGAAGCGTACCAACGCTTCCGTGCCGATACTGCCGCCTTCGAGCAACTCGCCGCGTTCCAGGTCGGCACGGGCAACGCCTACGTCGCCGTCCGCCGCGCCGGCTCGCGGGAGGCGGTGCAGTCGCGGCTCGGCGAGTTCGTGTCAGGCAATTTCTTCCAAACGTTCGGGATCTCCGCGTGGCGCGGGCGTCTGTTCACCGATGCCGACGACGTGCGGGGGGCGCTGCCGGTCGCGGTGATCAGCTTCCACACGTGGCAGGAGAAGTACGGATCCGATCCATCCGTCATCGGCGCGGCGTACAACATCAACGGTCAGGCGTTCTCGATCATCGGCGTGGCGCCGCCCGGCTTTTTCGGAGCGAAAGTCGCCGCCTCGGACATGCCTGACATGTGGCTGCCACTGACGACGGAACCGCTCATCGCCGGCGCGTCGAGCCGCCTCGAGAATCCTGGGCTAGCCTGGCTCGATCTGATCGGGCGGGTGCGACCGGGGACAAACCCGCGAACGCTGGAGGCGCAGCTGCAGGGCGAGCTGCGGGAGTGGTTGGCGAGCCACCGCGCCGACATGAGCCCGAATGACCGGGCGCGGTGGAGCGAGCAAACGTTGCACGTTACGCCGGGTGGCGCCGGCGTATCTCTGATGCGCGGACAGTACCAGGACGGTTTGCGGCTGCTGATGATCGCAGCCGTCTGCGTTCTGCTGCTCGCGTGCGCCAACATTGCAAACCTGCTCCTTGCGCGAAATCTGAGGAACGCGCGCGAGGCGGCGATGCGCGCGGCGATCGGGGCATCGCCGGCGCGGCTCGTGCGAGAGGCACTGATCGACAGCGCGGTGCTTGCCGGCATCGGCGGCGCCACCGGCATTGCGGTGGCCTGGGCCGGAGCGCACCTGATCCTGCGCCTCGCGTTCCAGGATGCGTGGGTTCCGGTGAGCGCCGCGCCCTCGATGCCGGTGTTGCTGTTCGCGCTTGCCGTGTCGCTGATGACGGCGCTGCTCTTCGGCATCGTGCCGGCGTGGATCACGTCGCGCGCCGACCCGATGGACGCCATGCGCGGATCGACACGTACGGCTTCAGAGACAACGGGCGCGCAGAAAGCGCTGGCGATCGCGCAAGTGGCCGTCTCGGTCGTGCTGCTGAGCGCGGCCGCGATGCTGGGCCGGAGCCTGTACAATCTCGAACACCAGAACCTCGGCTTCGCGACCGACGGCCGCTACCTGGTGTCGATCGATTCGAAGCAATCCAACCAGCCGCAGGAACGGTTGCTCCCGCTTTTCCGCGAGATCGACGACAGTCTCCGTGCCCTGCCCGGCGTGCGCACCGCGAGCGCGGCGCTCTACGCGCCGATGAGCGGTAGTTACTGGTCGCATGACGTGCGCATTGCGGGCCAGCCGGAGCCGCGCCCGGGAGACGATGGCTCAGCCGCCTGGACGCGCGTGATGCCTGGCTTCTTCGAAGCGATCGGCGACCGGATCGTCATGGGACGCCCGATCGTCGACGCCGACAACGCGACTGCGCGCCGCGTGGCCGTGATCAACGAAGCGTTCGCGCAGAGATTCTTTCGGTACGAGAACCCGATTGGCAGGCAGTTCGGTCCCGCGGCGGGCAGGAACGCCAGCCTGTACGAGATCGTCGGCGTCGCGGCCGACGTCCGTTACTTTCCATCGACCCTGCACGCGGTGCCGATGTACTTCGTGCCGGAAGCGCAGGGCGCGACGTTCGACGATCGCGAGCTCGAGAGTCGGGAACTCTGGTCGCACTATCTGTACAACGTCGTGATCTGGGCCCCCGGCAACACGTCTGGGCTTGCAGCCGCAGTGCGGGACCGACTGGCGGCGGTCGCTCCGGACTTCGTGATGGGCCGCGTCCAACCATATGCCGACCTCGTTCACCGCCAATTCGCCCAGCAAGACATGATCGCGAGCCTCACGTGGCTGTTTGGCGCGATCGGGCTCCTGCTCGCGGCCGTGGGGCTCTACGGGATCACGGCGTACACCGTCGAGCGGCGGACGGCCGAGATTGGCGTGCGCATGGCGCTCGGTGCCGGCCGCGCATCGGTCGTTGCGATGGTATTGCGCGGAGCGTTCGTGCAGGTCGGCGTCGGGCTGGCTCTCGGCGTTCCCGCGGCGATCGCCTCCGGCGCGTTGATCGCGAGCCGGTTGCTCGACGTGCGACCCTGGGACCCGGCGCTGCTGGTTCGCGCCGCGTTGTTACTCGTCGGCGCCACGCTCGTCGCGGCATTCATCCCGGCACAGCGCGCGGCGAGACTCGATCCGATGCAGGCGCTACGTACTGAATAGGGTGATTGAGTTTGCGAAGGCGCATCGCTGAGCGATCGAGTTGATCGTCGCGGCTACGCGGAAGAGGAGAGTCGCGGCACCCGAAGCGCGGTTTGGATGAAGATGCGGGCCCGTTACTCGAGCACGGCCGCCGAACTAATCCGCCTTCCGAATCTCCCTGATTCCGTAACCCAGGTGACGTCGAAGCAGGGCGCGCAGCGTGACACCGTCTGCGTAGCCGACACGCGCCGCGATCTCGTCGACCGTCGCGTCGCCCGTCTTCAGCAAATGGACTGCA
>JBPYFA010000136.1:0-26790 GCA_051986585.1 Vicinamibacterales bacterium
AAATCGCCACATGAGCCACGATGGATAGCGGGACCGTATACCACTTCTGCGACCCGAGTTTTATCGACGGGTCGACCACGTCGCCGAACATGTCACGCGGCACGGCTTAGTCCTCCTGGCTCTTCCGATGGCGGCGCAAGACCGCGAATTATAGTCAGAGCCAAAAACCAGTGTCAATGAAGCATCTTCCAGTGCGTTAGACACCAGCCAGGGCCAGATGGCCCGTCAAAAAACGGTGGAAATGCGGAATTTTTTTGTCACCCACGCGTCGGGCGCACCTGAATCCGCATCCCATAAAACGACCGCCACACAAACACCGCCGAGCCGAGCACGAAGAGCGTCGCCAGCACGTGACTCAGCATCGATCCGTACTGTTCTGCAAGCTGCACGCCCAGTTCAACTGCAAGCAGCCCGAACAGCGTCGTGAATTTGATGACCGGATTCATTGCGACCGATGACGTGTCTTTGAACGGATCCCCGACAGTATCACCGACGACGGTCGCCGCGTGGAGCGGCGTGCCCTTTTCCTTCAGTTCGACTTCCACCACCTTCTTCGCGTTATCCCACGCGCCCCCGGCGTTCGCCATGAAGATCGCCTGGAACAAACCAAACAGCGCGATCGAAATGAGATAGCCGATAAAAAAGTAGGGCTCGAGGAAGGCAAACGCGAGCGTGGCAAAGAAGACGGCGAGGAAGATGTTGAACATGCCTCGCTGTGCGTACTGAGTGCAGATTTCCACGACCTTCTTACTGTCGGCCACCGAGGCCTTGGCCACCTCGCCGTCGAGACGAATATTGGCCTTGATGAACTCGACCGCACGGTAGGCGCCGGTCGTCACCGCCTGCATCGACGCGCCGGTGAACCAGAAAATCATGGAGCCGCCCGTAATCAGACCGAGCAGAAATGGCGGGTGCAGGATCGACAGATACTGCAGCTGTTCCGGCTGCAGCCGGTGTGTCAGCACCACGATGATCGAAAAGATCATCGTTGTCGATCCGACCACCGCCGTGCCGATCAGAACCGGCTTGGCCGTCGCCTTGAACGTGTTTCCAGCGCCGTCGTTTTCCTCGAGCAGATGCTTCGCTCGTTCGAAATTCACGTCAAACCCGAAGTCCCGCTTCAGCTCCTGCTTGATGTTCGGCAGCGACTCGATCGTCGACAGCTCGAACACCGACTGCGCATTGTCGGTCACCGGCCCGTAAGAGTCGACCGCGATCGTGACCGGCCCCATACCGAGAAATCCGAACGCGACCAGGCCGAACGCGAACACGGCCGGCGCGATCATCAATCCCGCAGGAAACTGGGTGCTGACGCCGTACGCGATCGACATGAGCCCGACGATCACCATCCCGAGCCAATAGGAGCTGAAGTTGCCCGCGACCAGACCGGAGAGCACGTTCAATGACGCGCCGCCTTCACGTGACGACGTCACCACTTCACGCGTGTGCGCCGATTCGGTGGACGTAAAGACCTTCACCAGCTCCGGAATAATCGCGCCGGCCAGGGTGCCGCACGTGATCACGGTCGAGAGTTTCCACCACAAGTTGGGGTCGCCGCCGAGCGTCGGAATCAACAGGTAGGACACGAGGTAGGTCAATGCCACCGAGACCAGCGAGGTCAGCCACACCAGTGTCGTCAGCGGCGCCTCGAAGATCATCGTCGGCGCGGTGGCGTGCTGGGCTTTGGACCACGCCGCGTTGAGCACGTAGGACAGGCCGCTCGCGATCACGCCCATGATGCGCATGACGAAGATCCAGACCAGCAGCTGGACCTGAATGGTGGGATCGGGAACCGCCACCAGGATGAACGAGATCAGCGCGACGCCGGTGACGCCATAGGTTTCGAAGCCGTCCGCGCTCGGCCCGACCGAGTCTCCGGCGTTGTCGCCGGTGCAGTCGGCAATGACTCCGGGGTTGCGCGCGTCGTCTTCCTTGATGTTGAACACGATCTTCATCAGGTCGGCGCCGATGTCTGCAATCTTCGTGACGATGCCGCCGGCAATGCGAAGCGCCGCCGCGCCGAGCGATTCACCGATCGCGAAGCCGATGAAGCAGGACCCGGCGTAATCGCCGGGAATGAACAGCAGGATGGACAGCATCATGAAGAGCTCGACGCTGATGAGCAGCATCCCGATGCTCATGCCTGCGCTCAACGGAATCGCATAAATCGGATACGGCAATCCCTTGAGGCCGGCAAACGCGGCGCGCGAGTTCGCGAACGTATTCACGCGAATCCCGAACCACGCCACCCCGTAGCTGCCGGCGATGCCGATCAGACTGAAGAGCAGAATGATCGCAACCTTGGTCGGCGCGAAGTGCTGCAGCAGCCCGAAGTAGAACAGCATGATCACGCCGATGAACAGCTCGAGCACGAGGATGAACTTGCCCTGCGTAATCAGGTAGGTCTTGCAGGTCTCGTAGATCAGCTCTGAAATCTCGAGCATCGACCGATGCACCGGAAGATTCTTGAGCTGCGTGTAGATCACCAGGCCGAAGCCGAGGCCGAGAACGCAGATCACGAGTCCGCCCATGAGCAGGGTTCGGGCGTTCACGCCGCCGAAGCTGACCGTGCCCAGATCCGGCAGCACCAGGTTCGCCTCTCCGCCGCCTCGATGCGCCGTCTCCTGCTGGACTGCCGTCGCCGCAGTCGCCTGCGGCGCCGCCAGCGCCGGCCGCGCGGCGAACACCGCCAGCGTCAGGCCGATGACGGCCAGAATCCCGGCGCGCCCCACGCGTGGACAGAACGTCTCGAACATGTCTCTCCTTTGTCTTACCCGAGGGGCGTCGCCCCGCGGACTCCCCACGACGCTCAAAAAAGTTACGAATCGTACTCAAACTGACAGGGGTTATTCAACCAGTATTGCCGGCTGACTTTTGTCGCTCTCGGCCGCGATTACGCGGGAAAGTCGCCCTCCGCGATCGACGCGGTCACACGCGGAAATCGCCGACGCGATCGACGCCGCGCCGGGCCTTGAGCCGGCTGGATAGCGCCATGCCCCCGGTCAGGAAGATCCGGATCCCCTGCTCCACCGTAATGTCCGGAAACGAAGCCTTGTCGCGTGCGCAGATAATCACGTCGCCCAAGTAGAGATGGTTGGTCGGGACGTATACCGCGATCATCGCCTCCGGCCCCTGCCCCCGATCGACGGTGAATTCCTTCGTCAGAAAACCGAGGACAAATCCACGCGCCGAATCCTCGATCAGGACGACCCGCTTGAATCCGTATTCGTTGTCCGGCGAGAAGGCGACGACCAGCTGCTTGACCGGCGCGTAGATGGTGCGAAACACCGGAACGCGCAGCAGGTAGCCTTCGGTTCTCTGCAGCAACCGCTTCCCAATCACGTTGGTCGCAAACGCCCCGACCAACAGCACGAACACGGCAGTGGTCAGGATGCCGAGGCCGGGGGCGTGGGTAATGCCGAGCTGCGGCATCCGCTGCAGCCATCCGTCGTAGAACGGACCGACGAAGCCGTCGATCAAGCGAAAGATCCAGACAAACGCTGCCACGCTGATGACCAGCGGCACCGTCACGAAGAATCCGGTGATGAAGCTGCGTCGAAGCCACTGCATGGCGGACTACAACCAATGCGCGGCAATTGCTCCGAATACGGCCAGCCCGAGCACGATTCGGTACCACGCAAACGGCGCGAACCCCGATCGCCTGACCACGGCGAGAAACGGTTTCACGACCAGGAGCGAGGCAAAAAACGCCATCACGAATCCGATCGCAATCTCGAGCGCACGCTCGGACGACAGCTGGTGCCGTACCTTCAAGAGACTGTGCGCAAACGCGGCCATCATCGTCGGCATCGCAAGAAAGAACGAGAACTCCGCGGCCGCCGGCCGGTCGAGCCCCATCAGCATGCCGCCGACAATGGTGGCGCCAGAGCGTGACACGCCAGGCACCATCGCCAGCACCTGACACACGCCGATGCCGAGGGCCCGCGACAGCGGAGTGCGATCGGCGTCGACCACGGTGGGCGCCGGCCGGAAATGCTCGACGACCAGCATCACGATCCCGCCGAGGATGAACGTGGTCGCAAAGACGCGCGGACTCTCGTAGAGAACTGTCGTCACGAAGTCGGCAAGAAAGACGCCGGCAATCACCGCGGGCGCGAAGGCAACGAGAATCATCAACGCGAAATGCCGCGCGTCAGCCTCGGAGGTGAGACGCGCAAGGATATGGACGATCTTCACCCGGTACAGCCACATGACGGCGAGGATCGATCCGAGCTGAATCATCACCGTGAAGACTCCGCCGGGATCGTCGAACCCGAGCAGGCGCGCTCCGAGGAGGAGGTGCGCCGTGGAAGAAACGGGCAGGAACTCCGTCAGCCCCTGGATCACCCCAAGCAGTGCCGCGACCAGCAGTATCACAAACAGCGCGGCTGCTTACGAGGCACGACGGCGGCCGGGCTTGCGAGTCTTCGGGGTCGGCGGTGCGGACGCGGCGGGCGCCGACGCGGCCATCTTTCCGACCTTGTTCACGCGGCTTTGCCAGATGACGGCAATCGCGGCGGCGATGAAGACGCTCGAGTAGGTGCCGGTGACAATGCCGACAATCATCGTGAAGGCGAACCCGTGCAGCACTTCACCACCGAAGAGGAACAGGGCGACCGCGCTCAACAGCGCGGTGCCGGCGGTGATCACCGTCCGTCCCATCGTCTGGTTCACCGACTTGTTGACGATGTCGTAGAGCCGATCGCGACGCATGCTGCGGATGTTTTCGCGGACGCGGTCGAAGATGACGATGGTGTCGTTGGTGGAATAACCGGTGACCGTCAGGATGGCGGCAATCACGTTGAGCGACAGATCGTAGCGGAAGAAGGCGAGAAACGCGAAGGTCACGAGCAGGTCGTGAATCGTCGCGACGACCGCACCGACGGCGAAGCTGAATTGGAAACGGAATGCGATGTAGAGCAGGATGCCGATCAGCGACAGGACGGTGGCGAGAAGACCTTTGCGGCGCAGATCCTGTCCGACCGCGGGACCGACGATCTCGGTGCTGACCGGGAGCTTGATCGCTCCGACGTTGCCGGCTTTCAGCGCGGCCACGACCTTGTCCGCCTTTTCACTGAGGCCGGCGCCGGCCTCGACGCCGACGTCAGGCACGCGAATCATGTACTGGTGGGCGGACTCGAGCCCGTAGCGCTGAATGATCGCGTTCTGTCCTTCGCCCGGCATCGCCCGTTCGAGGGCGCTCCGGATCACCGACGGATCCGGCGGCTGCTGCTCGAACTGCACGATCACGATCGTGCCGCCGGAGAATTCCACGCCGAGCGGCAGCCCCTTGGTCTTGATGACGAGAAGACCAACGATGATGATGAGCCACGACAGCCCGATCGCCACCCATCGCCAGCGGAGAAAGTCGAAATGAGGTGTCTTGAAGATCTGCATGATTCAGCCTGGACCTAGATACTGAGGGCCGCGGTCTGGCGATGGCCGAGCACCGCCTCGAACAGCGTTTTCGATACGAACGTGGACGTGAACAGGTTGGAAATCAGTCCGATCACGAGCGTCATGGCGAAACCGCGAATCGGGCCGGTGCCGAACTGGAACAGGAACGCAGCCGAGATGAGCGAGGCGATGTGCGTGTCGAGCAGTGTCAGAAAGACGCGCGAGAACCCGGCGTTGATGGACGCACGCACGCCTCGTTGCGCCGCCAGCTCCTCCTTGATCCGTTCGAAGATCAGGACGTTCGAATCGACGCCGATGCCCATCGTCAATACGAACCCGGCAATGCCGGGGAGCGTCATGGTTGCGCCGATGTAGGCCATCAGTCCGAGGAGGATGACGAGATTGAAGATCAGCGCCACGACCGCATTGACGCCCGACAGCTTGTAGTAGACGAGCATGAATGCGACGACCAGGAAGAGTCCGACCAGCGACGCCGTTACGCCCGAACGAATCGAATCGGCACCGAGCGACGGACCGATGACGCGCTCCTCGAGATAGGTGAGGCCGGCCGGCAACGCACCGGTGCGCAGGATGAGCGACATGTCGGCGACCTGCTGCGTCGTGAACGATCCGGTGATGCGCCCCTCATCATTGATCTTGGTTTCGATCCTCGCCGCGGACGTCACTCGACCGTCGAGCACGATCGCCAGCAGGCGGCCAATGTTTTCGCCGGTGGCCTTGCCGAACTTGCGAGCGCCTTCGTTGGTCAACGAGAAGCCGACGGCCGGACGGTTGTTTTCATCGATCGTCGGCCGCGCGTTTCGAAGGTCCGTGCCGGTCACGGCCGCGGCCTTGCGAACGAGATAGAAACTGGTGTCGCCGGAGGCGGCCGATCCCTGAACGACTTCCATGTCGTCGGGCACTTTGCCGCCGTAGGATTGAAGCAGTGCTTCCTGCGTGCCGGCGGGTCCCGCCTCGACAATCTTCAGTTCGAGGATCGCCGTGTTGCGGATGATCTCCTTCGCCCTCGCGACATCGGTCACGCCGGGAAGCTGCACGAGAATTTCGTCGTTGGATTGACCGTAGAGCGAAATGTTCGGCTCGGCCACACCGAGCTCGTTGACCCGGCGGTCGATGGTCTCGCGCGCCTGAGTGACCGCCTGTTCGCGCATCGTCACGGCAACGTTCGGCTTCATCGTGAAGTCGTAGTTGCCGCCGGCGCCCGAATTGCGGTCGTATTCCGTCGCCGTCTGATCGTCGGCTAACCGCGTGAACGCCGCGTCCTTCTCGGCGGGGACTCCTTCGACGTGGAACGATGAGGGCGACGTCACCTGAATCGACGTCACCGCAATACCGGCATTCTTCAACGATTCGCGCAGCTGTTCGCTCGTGGTGGTCGTATGAATCTTGAGGGCGTCGTCGGTCTGCACGCGGAGCACCAGGTGCACACCACCTTTAAGGTCGAGCCCCAACTTCAGCTGTTTAGCCGCGAGCCAGCCTGGCAGCGGCAGTCGAAAACGCTGTGCCAGGATGGGATACACGCCCACCGAAAAGAAAAGAATGAAAACGGCGAGGCTGGTAATGAGCTTCCAGCGGATGTTCTTGTTCATGGTTTAACCGTTGCCTGACTCGGGAACGACCGGTTCCTGCCCCTGATATCCACCAACCGAGGCGCGCGCGATCTCAATCCGCACTTTGTCAGCCACCTGAAGCTGGATCGACTTGTCGTTGACCCTCGTGATCTGACCGTAGATGCCGCCGGTCGTGACAATCTTATCCCCTACCTTCAACCCATCCTGAAACTCCTGGACTTTCTTCTGGCGCCGCTGCATGGGCATCAGGATGAGCACATAGAAGATACCCAGAATGATCGCGAATGGCAGAAAGGACAGGAGGCCGCCCTGCGGACCTGCCCCGGCCATCGCTATAAGTAAAGGAGACACAACACCAGATCGCATTCAAATTTGAGGTCGGCGGGAGAAGGTTTGATGGAACTCGCGGCGGAGTTTTTCAAACGAGCCGAACACTATAGCCTCCCTAATCCGGCGCATTGTGTCAAGGTAAAAGTGGAGATTATGCAATGAGTTGAGGGTAGCGGCCGTCATTTCGCCGACGATAAAAAGATGCCTCAAATAGGCACGCGAGAAATGCCGGCAGGTGTAACAGGTGCAGCCGGGATCCGGCGGCGAGAGGTCCTCGGCGTATCGCGCGTTCTTAATGGCAAGCGGGCCACGGCTCGTCAACAGCTGCCCGTTCCTCGCATTCCGGGTCGGCAGCACGCAGTCGAACATATCGACGCCGCGTGCGACGCATTCGATGAGGTCGTCGGGCATCCCTGTCCCCATCAGGTACCGCGGTCTGTCATCGGGCAGAAGCGGGGCCGTATGCGCCACGATGTCGTACATGACGTCGACCGGCTCGCCGACGCTCAGTCCGCCAATCGCGTACGACTCGAACCCAATCTCTATCGTCCGCTGAACACTTTCCGTGCGGAGGCCGAGGTCGGTACCCCCCTGAATGATTCCAAACTGCGCCTGGCCAGGGTTGGTAACGATCACGTCGGGCGCGGAACGCGGATCGTCGCGCAACTGTAATTGTCGCCGCCGTGCGCGGTCCGCCCACCTCGCCGACCGTTCCATCGCGATTCGCGTCAGGTCGTCAGAGAAGTGTGCAACCCGATGACCGGGGTCTGACCCCGGTCCGACGCACTCGTCGAGCACCATCGCGATGTCCGATCCAAGTTGAGCCTGCACGTCGACCGCGCGCTCAGGTGTCAGCAGATGCAGCGATCCGTCGATATGCGATCGGAACTCGGCGCCCTGTTCTTCGATCCGGCGCATCGCGGCAAGACTGAAGACCTGGTAGCCCCCGCTATCGGTCAAAATCGGACGCTCCCAACCGATGAATTTGTGCAGACCTCCGCACCGCGCGATCAGGCCGTCGCCCGGCTTCAGATAGAGGTGATACGTGTTTCCGAGAATGATCTCGGCGCCGAGATCCTCGAGATCACGCGCGGTCACCGCTTTCACCGCGCCACGGGTGCCAACAGGCATGAAGGCAGGCGTCTGGACCACTCCGTGCGGCGTCGTCAACTCGCCGCGCCGCGCCAGGCCGTCGCGCTTGAGAATGCGGAATTGGAACTCGGGACTCACTGGGACCAAGCATATCTAAGAGTGCCAGGCACCCCGTCCTGTTATCCTGTGTGCGTGAAACGACTTCGCGTAGGTGTGTTGTACGGCGGCCGATCTGGAGAACACGAGGTATCGCTGGCATCAGCGGCAGCGGTATTCGCAAATCTCGATCGGTCGCGCTATGAGCCGATCGCTATTCGCATCGAGAAAGATGGACGATGGGCGATTGCCGATCGGCCGCCGGCGACGATGTCAGCAGCCGAGGTGATCGAGCATGCTCGCCTCGAGGCGGCACGTCCGAGCCGGAGCGGCCGGGAGGTTCACCTCCTGGCCCGACCCAGCGAAGAGACGATCCTGTCGATCGATCGGCGCTCCTCACGCAACGACGACGAAGGGCAAGCCCTGGTCACCGGCCTGAACCTTGATGTCATCTTCCCCGTCCTGCACGGACCGTATGGCGAAGACGGCACGATTCAAGGTCTTCTCGAGTTGGCCAACGTGCCGTATGTCGGTGCAGGCGTTCTCGCATCGGCTGTCGGTATGGACAAGGCGGTCATGAAAGTGCTGCTCATCGCCGCCGGACTGCCGGTGTGTCCGTACAAAGTGATCCTCCGGCACGACTGGCAGGCCAATCGCGACGTCGTCGCCGGCGATCTCGAAAAGGCGCTGCACTATCCGATGTTTGTGAAGCCGGCGAACCTGGGATCGAGCGTTGGCATCTCGAAGGCGAAGGCCCGCCCGGAACTCGCCGACGCGATGGACCTGGCCGGTTCCTTCGATCGCAAGATCGTGGTCGAAGCCGCAGTTCCGCAACCGCGCGAAATCGAATGCGCCGTGCTGGGCAACGACACGCCCGAAGCGTCGGTACCCGGTGAGGTGATCCCGTCGCGAGAGTTTTACGATTACGAGGCCAAGTATCTCGACGATGGATCAAAAGTCGTCATCCCGGCGAACCTGGGTCCAAAAACGATCGCCGAGATTCAGCGGTTGTCGATCCTGGCGTTCAAGGCGATCGATTGTGCTGGCATGGCGCGGGTTGACTTCCTGCTCAGCCCGGAGAAGATCTTCGTCAACGAGTTGAACACGATCCCCGGATTCACCACCATCAGCATGTACTCAAAGCTGTGGGCCGCCTCTGGTGTCGACTACCCCGCCCTGCTGGATCGACTGGTCGCCCTGGCGCTCGAACGACATGCCGAAAAACAGCAGCTCCGCACCAGCGTGACATGACGCTTCGCGTGTGGCATGCGGCGGCGCTGGTCCTGGCGTCGCTCGCCATCGCGGCGGTGCGTCCGGCCGGCCACTCGATTCGCGGTGTCGACGGTCTGGCCCGCGCGTACGACTTCATCCTCGAGGCACGCTTCGATCAGGCTGAGGCCGAGCTCCGCCGAGCGTGCGGCCCGGCCCCACCGGAAGCCTGCGACGTGCTGAGTGCGACATCGCTCTGGTGGAAAATTCTCCTCGACCCGGAAAGCCACGACCTGGACGACGAGTTCTCGGCGGCTGTCGAGCGGGCGATTGCCAGCACGGAAGCGTGGACCGAACGCGCTCCAGAGGACGCGGAGGCCTGGTTCTACAACGGCGGCGCGTATGCCGCGCGCGTGCAGTGGCGCGTGCTGCGCAACGAAAAGCTGGCCGCCGCCAGGGACGGCAAAGCCATCAAGCTCGCGCTCGAGCGCGCAATCGAACTCGATCCGACGCTCGAGGACGCGTACTTCGGTGTCGGCATGTACAAGTATTACGCCGACGTGGCACCCGCCGCGGCCAAGTTCCTCCGCTTCCTGCTGCTGCTGCCCGGCGGCGATCGCAAGGAAGGGCTCGAGCAGATGCTGCGGGCGCGCACCCGTGGCCGCCTGCTTCAGGGCGAGGCGGACTACCAGCTGCACATCATCTACCTCTGGTATGAGCGGCAGACGCCCCGGGCGCTGCAGCTCCTGCAATCACTCCACGAAAAGTATCCGGCGAACCCCCTCTTTCTGGCACAGATTGCCGAGATTCAGGACGCCTATCAACACGATGTCACCACCAGCCTGGCGAGCTGGCAGTCGTTGCTCGCGGCGGCACGCGAGCAGCGCGTCAACGCGCCGGTCCTGAGCGAGGTCCAGGCACGCCTCGGCATCGCGAAGCAGCTCGAGGTCCTTCATCAGACCGATGATGCGATCGAGATGCTGCAGGCGGTGATCGCGCTGCATCCTACGGCGCCGTACGCATCGTTGCCGCTGGCATACTTGCGCCTCGGCGAGGCGTACGATCGGATAGGGGTCCGCGCGGCTGCCGTCGACGCTTACCGGGCCGCGATCGCGGCGGCGCCGTCGCCCGATCTGCATAACGTCCGGAGCCAGAGCGCGGAGCGTCTTCGCAAGCCGCCTGACGCGAAGCGGGCTGAAGCGTACCGGCTCTCGCTCGAAGGCTGGCGCCGGCTCGAGCGCAACGATACCGAGGCGGCCTCGAACGCGCTCAGCTCGTCGCTGGCGTTGAACCCCTTCGATCCGGTGGCCCACTATCGCTACGGCCGCGTGCAGCAGGCGCGCAACGATGACGCTGAAGCGCTGGCCCAGTTCGAATACGCGATCCGCAGCGCGCGCACGTGCCCGCCAGCGATCCTCGGAAACGCCTACCTCGAAGCTGCGCGCGTGCTCGAACGGCTCGGCCGGCGAACCGAGGCGATCTCCGACTACCACACAGCCACGACACTGTTCGGCGCCGCCGCCGACACACGCGCCGCCGCCACGCGCGCGCTGGCGCGGCTCGAACGCTAATCGATGTCGGATTGGTGATTGGCGATTGGCGATTTCTTGATTGCGGATTGAGGGATTGAGATTGGCGATTGCGGATTGAGATTGGCGATTGAGATTGATCAATGTTGATCGACGGCCGATTGAGGATTGATGGTCAGTCCACAAATCGACAATCTCAATCCCTCAATCGACAATCTCAATCCGCAATCGACAATCTCAATCCGCAATCGCCAATCATCAAATCGCCAATCATCAATCCGCGATCTACAGTGGCGAGTGTGTGCGGCCGACAAAATTGGTGTGCGTTTTTTTGACATTTCGTGCACTTTGTGCTTGACACTCAAATTTTCTCATCCATAATCTACATCTTGTATGAGGGTGGACCGCTCAGCCCACCTGTTGTAACAGACGGGAATTGATAAATCAGCTGAGCTGCCAAGTTCCAAGGAGGAATAATGGCGAAAAAGGCCGCAAAGGGCGGAAAGAAAAAGGGCGGAAAGAAGCGCTAAGCGCTCGCCTGAAGACGGGGGGTGTCGACGACTGACACCCCCAATTTTTTTTTGAGATGCGAACCTTCCGCGATGCGGAAGTGAGCAGAGAGGCGATGGGCGCCGGCGAGCGGCAGGCCGACGTGCCAGGAGGCAGCGGCGCTGCTACGACGGAGACAGGCCCTCGCGATCGGATCCCACACGGAAGGGGGGGATAAGCGCAATGGCTAAGAAGACTGGCGGGAAGAAGAAGGGCGGCAAGAAGCGTTAAGCTGCCTCACCCGCTAAAAAGGGGGCGACGGTCGCCCCCTTTTTGCTTTTGATCTCAGTTGTCCGTGTCCAGTCGGCGGAGGCCACCGCAAGCAAAGCATCATTGCATCGTCTTTCCATCCCACACCCTGATCCGCTGAATCGTATCCCCCTGCTGAATCCGATCGACCACGTCCATTCCGTTCACCACCCGGCCGAATGCCGTGTACCGCGCGTCGAGGTGCGGCTGCGGTGAGTGAGTAATGAAGAACTGGCTTCCGCCAGTGTCCTTCCACGACAGCGCCATTCCGACCGCGCCGCGAAGGAACGGCCGTTCGTTCAGCTCATCACGAATGGTGTAGCCGGGGCCGCCTTCTCCATCACCGCGTGGGTCACCATCCTGTACCACGAAGTTGGGCACGACGCGATGAATCTGCAATCCGTTGAAGAACCCCTTCCTGGCAAGCGTCATGAAGCTCCATGCCGTCTGCGGCGCATCCAGCACGGCGAGCTCGAACTCGATTGTTCCCTTGGCAGTTTCGATGAACACGTGCGGTGAGTACGCCGGGCCAATCAGCTCCTGGTTGTCGTACGCCGACGGCGCCGGTCCCGGCGCAGGTCGAATCGCGGCGGAATAATCCCCACCTGGGTCGAGCTTCGCCAGCAGGCTGACGGCGTGGATTCGGACAGCCCAGTCTTTGTCGTTCAGCGCCTCCTTCAACGAAGGCATGGCCGCCTCGCTCCCGTACTCGGCGAGGGCGGACAGGATCGCGGCTCGCGCATCGATGGCCGCGTCTGCACCCGCCAGCGCGTAGGCCGCACGAAGCGCCTCGACCCCGTCGGCCGGCTTCAACTCTCCGATGATGCGTGCCGCAGTCGCGCGGACGACGTAGTCCGGTTCTTTCAGCTGGGTGAGCGCGATCGTGGCGGCGTCGGATGCCTTCAGGCGCACGAGCGCATTCAGGACGGACGGCAGCACGCGACGATCGTCGTCGCGCAGCATCGATCGCGCCCGGTCCACCGCCGCCGGTGTGCCGAGCGTGCCGAGCACATCCGCAAGCGCGGCTCTGACGACCCACTGGCTATCGGGTTCCATCCCGGAGAGCACGAGCAGGAAGCTCTGCACGTCGATCGCGGCCGCGGAATGCAGCGCCGCCGCGCGCATGGTGGGCCACGGATCGGTAATCGCGTCCTCGACAATGGGCAGACCGTCGGTCGACTTCAGCGCGCCCAGAGCGGTGATGACCTGCAGACGGACGTTCGGATCGGTCGAGTCGGAGCCAAGCTTGACGAGCGGGGCGGCCGCGCGGACGTCCCCAATCGCCCCAAGGGCCCGGACGGCAGAGACGACGACTTCGAGTGGCTCGTTTGGAGTCTGGACGATCGTAATGAGAGGACCGACCGCAGACGCGTCTTTCAGGACCCCCAGGCCGCGCGCGGCGAACGCGGGTGAGTACTTGCCGGGGCCCTTGAGCATCTGGAGGAGCGCCGGACCCGCGCGCTTATCTTCGATTCGACCGATCGCGTATGCAACCGGCCACCACGTCGTGACAGGATTGCCACCGCCGTCGAGGACGGCGGCGGCGAGCGGTTCGTAGGTGCCGAGCCGCACGAGCGCATATATCCCGAGCCGAAACGCTTCCGCCTCGGGTGCCGCTGGCCACGTCTCGTCGTCTCCCTGGATGACGGTGACCGCTGGAGCCTTCGCGTACTCCGCGATCATCCGCCCGATCGCGTCGGCCGCTTCCCTTCTGGCGCTCGCGTTCACCTTCTCCTTGTCTTTGGCGTCGATCTGCCCGAGCGCTTCAGCGGCGCGGCCACGGACGATCGGGGCGGCATCGCCGAGTGCCTTGATGAGCGCCGGCGCGGCGGCCGAATCGCCAATCAATCCGAGCGCGAACGCGCCCATCTCGCGCACATCCGGATCGGTATCCGACAACGCGGTCACGAGCGGCGGCACGCCGGCGGCCAGACCGACGCGTCCGATCGCGAGTGCGGCGCGACGGCGGATGCGCGCTTCGGAATCGGTGACGAGGACCGTCAGATCCGGAGCCGCCACCGAGGGCGGCGGAGCCGTGGCGACGCGCGCCCGACCTCGGCTCGCGGGTGCCGGAGCCGGCGGCGGGGCCGGTGTCTCGACCCGCAGAATGCGCTGGTCCTCGAGCTGAAGAATCAACGCCATCTTCTTTTCAATCGGAACCTTTGGCGCCGAAGGGGATGCCGCGGGCGGCGCACTGGCACAGCCGGCTGCACCCGCGATCAACGCAACGAAGAACCATCCGAGAATCCGCCTGAGGATGAATGAGTGTGTCATGTGATCAGTGACGTCGGAGCTCCAAACGATCGAGCGTCGCCCGGGTGACGCGCTCGGTCACGATATGCACGCCGATGCCGGGACCCGCGGGGACCACAATTGTCCCATCGGGCCGAACCTCAATCTCCGGATCGATCAGGTCGGGCGCAAAATAGCGGCGGCTCGCCGCCACGTCACCCGGCAGTGTGAACCCGGCCAGCGTTGACAGGTGGATATTGTGCGCCCGGCCGATCCCGCTTTCCAGCATGCCGCCATGCCACACCGGTGCTCCATGCGCCACGGCAATGTCGTGCATCCGAATCGACTGCATGTGCCCGCCGACGCGCCCCGGCTTGATGTTGATAACCCGGCAGGCGCCCATCGTCAACGCATCTTCCGCCAGGCGAGGTGTCTCGAGGGATTCATCCAGACAAATCGGGGTTCGCAGTTGCGCCTGCAGTCGCGCGTGATCGCGGAGATCGTCGTAATCGAGCGGCTGCTCGATCATCATCAGATCGAAAGCGTCGAGGCGGGCCAGGTGGTCGGCATCGTCGAGGGTGTAGGCGGCGTTCGCGTCGACCATCAAGGGCAGAGAGCCAAACCGTTCACGAATCAATCGGACCGGCTCGATGTCCCATCCCGGCTTGATCTTGATTTTGATGCGTTGGTAGCCCGCGCCACGTTCAGCATCGACACGATCGAGGAGTGCGGCCAGCGATTCCTGGATACCGATGGATACGCCGGAGGCAATCCCGTTGTCAATCAACGCCGGCGATCCGCCGAGTAGTTCGGCGAGCGGCCGCTGTTGTTGTCGCGCGAACAAATCCCACGCCGCCATCTCGACCGCCGCTTTGGCCATATGATGTCCACGGACGAGCGCGAACGCATCGAAGACCTCTCGCGGATGGACGAAGGTTCGGCCGAGGATCATCGGCGCGAGAAAATCCGCGATCACGTGCCAGGCGGTACGGGTGGTTTCGGAACTGTAGAACGGCCGCTCGTCGGCGACGCACTCGCCCACTCCGGTCGCGCCGTTTTCTTCGACCGTCACCAGCACGAACGCACGATCGTCGATGCGGCCGAAACTCGTCTCGAAGAAACGGACGAGCGGAAGGCGCACGAGGGCGAGCTCGATCCGCTCGATTCGCACGCCGACAATGCTATCGCAATCGCTCGCGCCGTTTCGCTATACTTCGCCTGACCACCGCGAGCACGCTCGCGGGCACGCGTGCATTCAACCCTGAGCTTTCGCTACATCGCCATCGAGGGACCGGCCGGCGTCGGGAAATCGCTGCTGGCCGATCGACTCGGGTCCCGTCTCGACGCAACCGTCGTGCTCGACGATTCGGAGAACCCGTTTCTCGCCGACTTCTACAGCGGCCGCCCGGGGGCGGGATTTCAGGCGCAGCTGTTCTTCACGTTGTGTCGCCACCGTCAGCAGACCGCGCTGCGGCAAAGCGATCTTTTCAGCCAGCTCACGGTCTGCGACTATGTCTTCGACCGCGACAAGATTTACGCCTATTTGAACCTCGACGACAACGAGCTGTTCATCTATCAGCGCCTGTACGAGCTGCTGGCGGAGGACGTGCCCTCACCCGATCTCGTGATTTTTCTACAGACGCCGACCGACGTCCTCAGACGCCGCCTGCGGGAACGGGAGCGGGCCAATCCGGATCTCCCATCGCTTGCCGACGACTACGTGCGGGAGTTGAACGAGGCCTACAACCATTTCTTCTTTCATTACACGGCGACGCCGCTCCTGGTCGTGGAAACGTCGCAGTCGGACCCGTCGTGGGGAGAAGACGCGCTCGCCGATCTCGAGCGCCAGCTGCGATCGATGGGCCGCGGCACAAGGTATTACGTGCCAAGAAAGTAGAACGATGGCGGATTGTCGATTGCCGATTGCGGATTGTGAGATTGCGGATTGGCGATTGAGATTGAGGATTGGCGATTGAAATTGACGATTGGCGATTGAAATTGACGAGTGAGTTTGACGATTGCTGATTGGTGCCCGGACAATCGACAAATCGACAAATCGACAAATCGACAATCGGCATTCTCAATCGGCGTTCTCAATCTACAATCCGCAATCTCAATCGCCAATCCGCAATCTCGCAATCCGCAATCCGCAATCGCCAATCCGCAATGTAATATGTTCAGTAAATGGCTTGGTTCAAGAAGATTCGCAAGCCGATCGAGGGCAAAGCGGACAAGAGCCGCGTGCCCGAAGGGCTCTGGGTCAAATGTCCGTCGTGCGCGCAGATCATCTACAACAAGGATCTCGCCGCCAGCTTGAGCGTCTGCACCAAGTGCGGCCACCATTTCCGGCTCAGCGCCACTGAACGCCTCAAGAGCCTGTTCGATGCAGCATGGGAAGAACATGACGCCGGGCTCATGTCGACCGATCCCCTGCACTTCACCGATACGAAGCCGTACCGGCAGCGGCTCGAGACCAGCATGAAGGCCACTGGTCTTCGCGATGCCGTGATCTCTGCCAGCGGCAGCGTCGGCGGCGTCGACTGTGTCGTCGCGGCGATGGAGTACGGATTCATCGGCGGCAGCATGGGGGTCGTGGTCGGAGAAAAGATTACGCGCGCGATCGAACGCGCGACCAACAAACGGTCGCCGATCATCATCGTCTCCTGTTCGGGCGGCGCGCGGATGATGGAAGGTGCGTTGTCGCTGATGCAGATGGCCAAGATCAGCGCGGCGCTCGCCCGGCTCGATCGAGCCCGGGTCCCGTACATTTCCGTCCTGACCGACCCGACCACCGGCGGCGTGACCGCGAGCTTCGCGATGCTTGGGGACGTCAACATCGCCGAACCGAAAGCACTGATTGGATTTGCCGGTCCGAGAGTGATCGAGCAGACGATTCGGCAGAAGCTGCCCGACGGCTTCCAGCGCAGCGAGTTCCTGCTCGAGCACGGTATGCTCGACATGGTCGTCGATCGGCGCGAGCTCAAGGACGTCATCGTCCGGATGCTCCGCTTCGGCTCAGGCAACCTGCCGCAACCTGGGGACTCGTCGGTCGCATAGCTGGCCGGGTTAGTGAGGTTCGACAGGCACTGTTGGCATTTTTCACTCGCGGGGCCCACCCCCGCTCGTTCTCGCTCGGCGACTTCGCGCCTCGCTCGGGCCGCAGGCGCTTCCCTTGTCCCTCTTGATGTCAGATCCCATCGACTTTCTGTTCAGTCTCGAGCGGCTCGGCATGAAATTCGGGCTGGACAACATTGCCGCGCTTTGTCGCGCGTTGGGTCATCCCGAGCGCCAGTTCGCGTCGATCGTGATCGCGGGGACCAACGGCAAGGGGTCGGTGACGGTGATGGTCGAAACGGCGTTGCGCGCCGCCGGCCATCGGGTCGCGCGCTACACCTCGCCGCACCTGGTTCGACTCGAAGAGCGCTTCGTTGTCGATGGACGGGAGGTCAGCACCGATGAGCTGCGTGCGGCGCTGGCGCTGGTGAAGGCCACCACCGAGTCGCTGATTCAGAAGGGCACGCTCGAGGCGCTGCCCACATTCTTCGAGTGCGCGACGGCCGCGGCGTTCGAACTGTTCCGCGCCGCTCGCGTCGATCTCGCGGTGCTCGAAGTCGGCCTGGGCGGCCGACTCGATGCCACGAACGTCGTCCAGCCAATCGCGACGGCGATCACGTCGATCGACTTCGATCACCAGGCGCAGCTCGGACATACGCTGGACTCGATCGCGCGCGAGAAGGCCGGCATCGTCAAACCCGGAGTCCCCCTCGTGTGCGGACCGTTGCCGGAGGTGGCCGAGCAGGTGATCCGGGAAATCTGTGACGCTCGACAGGCGCCGCTGATCCGGGCGTTCGACGTCGTTACGGTTGCCGCGCACGATCGTGAACGAACCATCGATGTCCGGATGAAGTCCCGCGCGGTGGAGCGCGTGGCGCTTTCGCTCGCCGGACGGCATCAGCGCAATAACGCCGCGGTGGCCGTCGCCCTGCTCGACCAAGTGTCGCGATTGGGGTTCGCAGTCTCCGACGCGGCGATTCGAAGCGGCCTGACCGACGCGCAATGGCCCGCCCGGCTCGAGCGTTTCGTCCACGACGGAGTGGACGTGCTCCTGGACGCCGCACATAACCCGGCCGGCGCGCGCGCTCTAGCGTCTCATCTGGAAGATATTGGCTGGTCCCGCGCGACGCTGCTGTTTGGCGCGATGCACGACAAGGACATCTCGGGGATCCTGGCACCGCTCGCTTCACGGTGCGAGACGATCATCTGCACAACGGCGCCGACCCCGCGGGCGATGTCCGCGCCGGAGCTGGCGGAGGCGGCACGTCGGGTGTCCGCATCGGTCGAAGTGGTACCGGACTTCAGAGACGCGCTGCATCGAGCGATCGCGCATGGCCGACCCGTTGTCGCCGCTGGTTCCATCTTTCTGATCGGTCCACTGCGTGATATTCTTCGATGACCTGCCTCGAGCGTGGTCACGCGGCTGCATGCTTCGCATCATCTCCTTCCTCATTGTCTGCACTGCGCTCGAGTGGATCGCAGCTCCTGCGACCGCACGCGCCCAGGCGCAAATCGGCAACTGCAAGCTCTCGAAGACCCAGAACATGAGTGGCTCGCGCGTCGCCGAGGACCACTACGTGATGGAGGGAACAGCCGACCAGCCGGTGCAAATCGACTGCGACGACATGCAGTTCTTCGCCGATCACATGGAGCTTTTTCAGAAGGAAGGACGCCTCACCGCCCAGGGCAACGTCGTCTACATTCAGGGCGGGAATCGAATCTACGCGGAGCGAATGGTTTATTACACGAAGACGCGTACCGGAACGTTCTACGTAGCCAACGGCACCGCGGTTCTTCGCCAGGCGGCAGAGCCCAGCATCTTCGGCACCCAGGAGCCTGACGCCTTCTTCTGGGGCGAGGAACTGCAAAAAACCGGACCGAAGGTGTATCGAATCATCCGCGGCGGGTTCACGACCTGCGTGCAGCCCACCCCGCGATGGGAACTCCAATCCGACGCGATCACCCTTCACCTCGACGATTATGCGTATCTGAAGAACGCGATTTTCAAAGTGAAGAACGTGCCGCTTATGTACCTGCCGGTTTTCTACTATCCGATTCAGGAAGATAATCGGGCCACCGGCTTTCTCATTCCGATCTACGGTGTCACGACGGCACGGGGCCAGTCGCTGACCAACCAGTTCTTCTGGGCGATCAATCGCAGTCAGGACGCGACGTTCGAGCACGACTGGTTTTCGAAGACCGGGAATCAGATCGGCGGCGAGTACCGCTATGTCATGGGACCGGGCTCGCAGGGACGGACGCAGCTGTCGTTCCTCGACGAGCACCCGAATACGACCACGAATTCGAGTGGCACGACGCAGACGTCGAACGGGATCCGCAGCTATGCGATCGTGGGCGACATGGCGCAGCGGTTGCCGGCGCACTTCCAGGCGCGCGCCAACGCCAACTACTACACCAGCATCGTCACGCAGCAGCGCTATAACCAGGATCTATTTCAAGCCACCAACCGAAGCCGCCGGCTGGGCGGCAATTTGAGCGGGTCGTGGAAATCGTACTCAATCGGCGTCACCACCGACCGGAACGACTACTTCAGCAACGATACATCGTTCACCACCACCGGCTCGCTGCCGCGGATCACCGTGCTCCGCGGCGAACAGCCGATTGGAAAGACGAAGATGTACTTCGGGCTCTCCGGTGAATACGTGACGCTGCTGCGCAGCACGACCAACAACGATGTGAAGGTGAGCGATCAGGGCTTGACCCGCTTCGACATCAACCCGACGGTTCGCGTCCCATTCACCAAGTGGCCGTTCCTGACGGTCAACTCTGTGGTCGCGTATCGCGAAACCTACTGGACCGAAAGTCTGGACGACAACAAGCGGCAGATCGAAGAGCCGATCGGCCGCCACTACTTCGATCTTCAGACCCGCATCACCGGGCCGGTGTTCAATCGCATCTGGACACCGAACAGCGGCTATGCCGAAAAACTCAAACATGTGGTCGAGCCGTCGCTGACGATCCACTATGTTCCGGACATCGCCAACTTCAACCACATCGTGCAACTCGACTATGTGGATACCGTGCTCGGGACAACGCAGTTTACCTACGCCCTCAACAATCGGTTGTACGCGAAGAAGACGACCTCCCGTGAGATTGCCAACCTCGTCGTGATGCAGAGCTACTACACGAACGAGAACGCCGCGACGTTCGACCGGACACAGACCACCGGCTTCGGAACGACGCAGCCGACGCATTACGGACCGGTCACCTTGGCAGCGCGCGGCGCACCGACCGATCGGATTCAAGGGGACTTTCGGACGGAATGGGACCCGACCGCGCACACGCTGCGAACCTTCTCGAGCAACGGCATCGCCAGCATCAGCGACTGGTTGCAGGCGAGCGTGGGCTGGAGCCGCCGCCGCTACATTCCCGGGTTGCCCGGATTCGACAACCCGGCGAGCGCGACGCACTTCCTGAATTCCACCGTCAACGTGCACCGCATGGGCAATCGGCTCGGCGGCGCGTACACTTTCAATTACGATTTGAAGCAGAACGCCTTTCTCCAGCAGCGAGTGACCGCGTATTACAATTCGCAGTGCTGCGGCATCGCGGTGGAGTATCAGGCATTCAATTACACCGGCAGCTTCGTCGCCGGAACACTGACCAAGGATCACCGGTTCAACGTCTCATTCACGCTGGCGGGCGTCGGCACGTTCTCGAACCTGTTCGGCGCCTTCGGGGGACAGCAGCCGCGATGATGCAGGGATCGACCCGCATGCGTGGCCACTGGTTGCGGCGGGATGGTTAACGTCCTCGTGACCGGCGGCGCCGGCTTCATCGGATCGAACTTTGTCCGTTACGCGATTGCCACACATCCCGACTGGCAGGTGACGACGCTCGACAAGCTGACTTATGCGGGGCGGCTCGAGAATCTGCAAGGCGTCATCGATCACCCTCGGCACACCTTCGTGAAAGGGGATATCGCCGATTCGACCGTCGCGGCGCCGCTGGTCAAGCGGTCCGAGATCGTCGTGCACTTCGCCGCGGAAACGCACGTCGATCGATCGCTGATGAGCGCCGGGGAGTTCATCACCACCGACGTCTTCGGCACGTTCGTATTGCTCGAAGCCGCCCGCGAAGCGCCGCGATTGCGCCGTTTCGTCCAGATCTCGACCGACGAGGTCTACGGCAGCGTTGCCGAAGGATCGAGCCGGGAGACCGACGAGCTGCGGCCGCGAAATCCGTACTCGGCGAGCAAGGCGGCGGCCGATCGACTCGCCTACAGTTACTGGGCAACCTACGAGGTGCCCGTCGTGATCACGCGGGCATCCAACAATTACGGCCCATTCCACTTTCCGGAAAAAGTGATTCCCCTGTTCATCACCAACGCGATCGACAACATTCCCGTCCCATTGTACGGAGATGGACAGCAGGAACGGGACTGGCTGCATGTCTCGGATCATTGCCGCGCGGTCGATCTCCTGATCGACAGCGGCGCAGCCGGACAGGTGTACAACGTCGGCGGCGGCAATCACGTCCAGAATATCGATCTCACCCGAAAGATTCTCGATCTCACGGGCAAACCTCATTCGCTCATCCAACCGGTGGCCGACCGGCAGGGGCACGATCGGCGCTATTCACTCGACACAGCGAAGCTGCAGCAGCTTGGGTGGCGGCCGCAGGTTCCTTTCGACGCCGGCCTGGCTGAGACGGTGACGTGGTATCGCGAAAACGAGTGGTGGTGGCGCCCGATTAAAGAGAACGATCCGGCCTTCCGCGCCTACTACGACGCGCAGTACGGCCAGCGCCGCGTCTGATTGCCTGCCGTGCCTGGTCCTCCTCTGGTCACGGGCGCCACAGGCTTTGCCGGCAGTCACCTCGTCGACCACCTGCTCGAGGACGAACCGTCGGTCGCCGCGTGGGCCCATCTCCGCGTCCGCGAAACCCACCTCGCGTCCGACCATCGGGTTCGCTGGAGCGCGGTCGATCTGCTTGATCGGGAGGCCGTCGCGCGCTCGCTCGCCGACCTGCGCCCGTCGGTCGTCTACCACTGCGCCGGCATCGCGCACGTTGGCGAATCCTGGTCGAAGCCGGTTCGCGCGCTGAGCGTCAACGTGCTCGGCACGCACCATGTCCTCGAGGCGGTCCGACAGGCCGGCCTCGACTGTCCCGTTCTCGTGATCGGTTCGGCGCTGGTCTATCGCCCGTCGATGGATTTTCTTCGCGAGGAGGATCCGATCGGTCCATCAGATCCATATGGCGTCAGTAAGCTTGCGCAGGAAATGCTGGCGACCCGCTCCGCGGATGGACCGGTATTCATCGTGCGGCCATTCAATCACGCGGGGCCGCGTCAGTCGCCGGCCTATGCGACCTCCAGCTTTGCCAGGCAGATCGCCGAGATCGAAGCGGGGCGGCGCGAACCAGTCATTCGCGTCGGCAACCTGGAAGCAAAGCGCGACATTACCGATGTGCGTGACACCGTGCGCGCGTATCGACTGGTCGTGCAGCGCGGAACGCCGGGACGCCCCTATAACGTCTGCTCCGGAGAGGCGTATCGCGTTGGCGATTTGCTCGACGCGCTGACCCGCCAATCGCGGATCGCGATCCACATCGAAGTGGATTCCGACCGGCTTCGCCCGAGTGACAATCCCATCATCGCTGGGGATCGCTCGCGAATCGAGACGGAAACTGGCTGGCAGCCGCACATTCCAATCGAGCGGACGCTCGACGATCTGCTTCGTTACTGGCGCACACAGACGGCGCGCCAATCATGATCGTGGAGGCACGCTCGTCGGAAGAGCGTCGGCAAGTCGTCCACATCGCCATGGGCGGCCTCGCGCTCCTGCTGCGATACCTGTCCTCTTGGCAAGCGATCATCCTCGCCAGCGGCGCGGTGGCGTTCAACGTCTACGCCCTGCCGAGGCTTGCCGGAACGTTGTACCGTCCCGGCGAAATTCGGCGTCGGCTCACCTCCGGGATCGTGTTGTATCCGGTGGCGGTGCTGTTCCTGCTCGTCGCGTTCGCCGATCGCCCCGACGTTGCAGCCGCGGCCTGGGGCGTGCTCGCGTTCGGCGATGGCATGGCGACGCTGGTCGGACGCCGGGTACGCAGCGCCCCGATTCCATGGAATCGCGAGAAGTCGATCGCCGGATCGGTGGCATTCATCCTGTTCGGAGGAAGCGCAGCCGCTTTTCTCTGCTGGTGGTGCCGTCCCGCTGTCGTCCCTCCGCCTTACCCATGGTTTTCGATCGCCATGCCATGGCTCGCGGCGCTGATCGGGGCGGCTGTTGAATCAATTCCGATTCGGCTCGACGACAATCTGTCGGTTCCGGCGTCAGCCGGAGTGGTGCTCTGGCTCACGTCATTCATCAGCCAGGACCTCGCGATCGACGCGGCCCACAGGGCTGCTGGAATGCTGCCCCTCGCACTACTGGCAAACGCGACAGTCGCGGCGGTTGGATATGCGGGACGAACCGTCACGATGTCGGGAACGATTGCGGGCGCAGTCATCGGCACGATCATTCTCGTGGCCGGCGGGTGGGGCGCGTGGGCACTGCTGCTCGCGACGTTCGCCCTTGCGGTCATCAGCTCACGCCTGGGTCTTCGCCGGAAAACGTTGCTCGGAATCGCAGAAGCCAAAGGCGGACGACGAGGCGCCGGCAATGCGTTCGCGAACACCGGCGTAGCAGCGTCGGCCGCTGCCCTTGGTGCGCTCACCTATGCACACGGCCCGGCGCGGATTGCGTTTGTCGCCGCGCTGGCAGCCGGAGGCAGCGACACCGTCGCGAGCGAAATTGGCAAGGCCTGGGGACGACGAACGATCTTGTTAACGAGCCTGCAGCGAGTCCCGCCGGGAACTTCCGGGGCGATATCGGCCGAAGGAACCGTCGCCGGTTTGATCGGGGCGCTGGCCCTCTCGGCGCTCGGAGCCGCCTTCGGTATCATCCCGTTCACGGTCGTACCTCCGGTTGTGATTGGCGCGACGATTGGTTCCTTCGCTGAAAGCCTCCTTGGCTCGACGCTCGAACCATCGGGCGTGCTCAATAATGACGTGCTCAATTTTCTGAACACGACGATCGCAGCTGCCGCTGCGCTGAGACTGGTCGGAGCTGTGCAGTGACGCCGCGGACGGGGCCGCGTGTGCTCCTCGAGTTCTCGCGTCCCTTCACCCTCGTTGCGCCAGCGCTCGGCTTCGCCTCCGGAGCCGCCACCGCGGCCGGCGCCGCGCCACGCGAAACGTGGAACCCGGACCTGCTTCTCTATCCCATCATCGGCCTGACGATGGCGGCGGTTCTCAATGCCGCGTCGAATGCACTCAACCAGATCTACGACCTCGATATCGATCGCGTGAACAAGCCGAGACGTCCACTGCCTTCTGGACGACTCGCATTGAAGGACGCGTGGAGCTTCACGCTCATTGCCTATGCCATCGCACTCGTGCTCGCGTGGCTCGTGCAGCCGTCGGGACGTCACGAGTGTTTCTGGATCGTTGTGGCGGCTACGATCATCACCATCTTGTATTCGGCCCCGCCGTTTCGGACCAAACGCCTCGGCATCTGGGCGAACGTGACCATTGCCATTCCCCGCGGAGTGCTGTTGAAGGTAGCAGGCTGGTCGGCGGTGAAAACGATCATCGGGCCCGAGCCGTGGTTCATCGGCGCGATCTTCGGCCTGTTTCTCCTCGGAGCATCGACGACGAAGGATTTCGCCGATATGGAGGGGGACGCGCGGGGCGGATGTCGGACACTCCCGATCATGTACGGCGTTCGTCGAGCGGCCTGGATGATCTCTCCCTCCTTCATCGTGCCGTTCATCATGATTGCGATTGGAACCTACGTTCGCGTTCTGACCGGCACGCCAGCACTGCTATACACGCTGTCGGTGGTGATGACCCTGTACGGCGCCTACGTTTGCTACCTCATGCTGCGAAGGCCGGAGGACCTGGCCGTGGAGGAGAACCACGTTTCCTGGGCTCACATGTCCCGAATGATGTTCGTCGCGCAGGTCGGATTCGCGGTGAGCTACATTTTTTGAGATACGGCCGTCCTTTGTTCAGTCGAGCCGAAGCGCGTCGGCCGGCTGAATCGAGGCCGCTCGATTCGCTGGAATCGCCGCCGACATAACCGTCACCACAACCAGCACCAGGCTGACGGCGACGAGCACGACCGGATCCTTCAGATTGCCGATCGACCACTGGGCGACAACCTTAGTAAGCCCCACGGTCAATGCAAGACCAACGAAGAGCCCCGCGACGATGGCCAAGACAGCCGGCTGCACCGCAGCGTTGACGATCGTCCCGCGACCGGCACCGAGCGCCATACGGATGCCAAATTCTTTGAACCGGCACGACACCGAGTAGGACACGACACTGTAGAGCCCGACGACTACGAGCATCAGCGCAAAAACCGCGAAGGCGAGCAACAGCAAGGTCACGAATCGCTCGCGGGCCCAACCCGCCTGCACCAGCGCGTCTTCCGCTGTGCGTACCCAGTTCACTGGTTGATTGGGATCGACGATCTGCACTGCCTCCCGAATCGATCGGGTCATCGTCAGAGGATCGCGACGCGTCCGCAGAATCAAATGCTGGGTATCGCTCAACATGAGCGTGTACGGCACGTAGATCGACGGCGCCGGCGGCTCGTGGAGACCGACATTGGGCGTGTCGCCGACCACACCGATGATCTCGAACCAGCCGTCGCTGCCCGGCGCCGCGAGCTTGAAATAGGCGCTTGATTCAATGTACTCGGGCAGCCGAACTCGTCGTCCAATCGCGGATTCGTCGGGCCACAGCGCACGATCCATCGCTTGGTTGACGACAGCGACGTGGGGCGTTCCGGCGCTCTCTGAATCCGACCAGACGCGGCCTCGAACGAGCGGGATTCTCATGGTGGCAAAGTAGTCGCCACTGATCCGTTGGAGAAGCGGGGCTCCACCTGCTGTGATGTCCCGTCCGGGAACGTCGACCACCGACGGTTGGCCCGACTGGGGTGGTATCCCGCTGTTGGTGGCGAGCGCGACCGATTCGACGTCGGGCACGCCTGCTATTTGATTCCGCAGGCGCTCATAGAACGTGGCGCGGTCGGCCCATTTCGTGTAGCCGTTCTCTGGAAGGTTGATCAAAGCGATCATCACATTGTGCGGATCGTAGCCAAGCGAAGTCCGGTACAGACCAATGAGCACCCGGACGGCCGCGCCGGTGCCCACGAGCAACAGCACCGTCAGCGCAATTTGAGTGGCGAGCAGCAGGTGATGCGCTCGCCGGCTTTCGACGCCGGCGGTCGTTCGGGCAGTCGTCGTCAGGCGTGGGCGCGAAAACGACAAGGCCGGTGACAATCCAAAAATCAGAGCCGACGCCATCGCAACGCCCGCACTGAAGAGCAAGACCGATACATTGACGGGCACGGCGATGAGGTTTCCGACCGGAACAGAACTCGGGGGCACGAGCCGAAGGATAGCTGGCAGGCCCCAGTAGCCCGCCGCGACGCCCAGTGCGGCGCCGC
>JBPYFA010000137.1:0-11691 GCA_051986585.1 Vicinamibacterales bacterium
GAAATACGCCAAGCGGCTGAAGGTCGTCGATTCGTTCCGGAAGTCGACGAACAAGCCGGAGTGGATGATCCTCGACGTGATCCCGGTCATTCCGCCCGAGCTGCGGCCTCTCGTCCCGCTCGATGGCGGCCGGTTCGCGACCTCGGACCTCAACGATCTGTATCGCCGGGTCATCAATCGCAACAACCGGTTGAAGAAGTTGATCGAGCTGAAGGCGCCGGACGTCATCATCCGCAACGAAAAGCGGATGCTCCAGGAAGCGGTGGATGCGCTGTTCGACAACGGCCGTCGCGGCCGCGTTCTTCGCGGTGCGAACAACCGTCCGTTGAAGTCGCTGTCCGATACGCTCAAGGGCAAGCAGGGGCGTTTCCGTCAGAACCTGCTGGGCAAGCGCGTCGACTACTCGGGCCGCTCGGTCATCGTCGTTGGGCCCGAGCTGAAGCTGCATCAGTGCGGCTTGCCGAAGAAGATGGCGCTCGAGCTGTTCAAGCCGTTCATCTACAACAAGCTCGAGGAGCGTGGCCTGGTTGCCACGATCAAGCAGGCGAAGGAGATGGTCGAGCAGCAGCGTCCGGAAGTGTGGGACGTGCTCGAAGAGGTCATTCGTGAGCATCCGGTTCTCCTGAACCGCGCGCCAACGCTTCACCGCCTGGGCATTCAGGCGTTCGAGCCGGTGCTGGTCGAAGGCAAGGCGATCCGGATCCATCCGCTCGTCTGCACCGCGTTCAACGCGGACTTCGACGGCGACCAGATGGCGGTGCACATCCCGCTCGCGCCCGAAGCGCAGATCGAGGCATCGGTGCTGATGATGTCCTCGAACAACATCCTGTCGCCGGCCAGCGGGGCGCCGATCGCCATTCCGTCACAGGACATCGTCCTCGGGTGCTACTACCTGACGAAGGCCCGGGCCGGGGCGAAGGGCGAAGGGCGAGTGTTCGGCAACGCCGAAGATGTCGTGCTCGCGCTCGAAGCAGGCGAACTGGAAACGCTGACGCCGATCCGGCTGCGGATTTCCGGCGACCTGCTCGACATGACCGTCGCGCGCGACGATCAGGCGGTGTTGCAGACGGAAGTGCAGAACGTCACCAACAAGGTGATCAACACGACCGTCGGCCGGGTGATTTTCAACTCGGCGCTGCCGTCGGTGATGCCGTTCGTCAACGGTCTCCTGAAGAAGAAAGGTCTGCAGCAGGTGGTGCAGTACTGCCACCTGCACTTCGGCCTCGAGAAGACGGTCGAGATGCTCGACGGCCTGAAGAACCTCGGCTTCACCTATGCGACGCGATCGGGCCTCTCGATCGGCATCGACGACCTCGTCATCCCGCAGGAGAAGACGTCGCTCGTCGACAAGGCGCGCGACGAGGTGATCAAGGTCGAAGGGCAGTACCTCGAAGGGGCGATCACCAACGGCGAGCGCTACAACAAGGTGATCGCCGTGTGGTCCGACGTCACCGAGCGCATTGCCGATGCGATGTTCTCGGAGATGGAGGAGCTCGATCAGTCGGGCCGCAACTTCAACCCGGTTTACATCATGGCCGACTCCGGCGCGCGCGGATCGAAGCAGCAGATCCGTCAGCTCGCCGGCATGCGCGGCCTGATGGCGAAGCCGTCGGGCGAGATCATCGAGACGCCAATCACGTCGAACTTCCGTGAAGGGCTCTCGGTTCTGCACTACTTCATCTCGACCCACGGCGCGCGCAAGGGTCTCGCCGACACCGCGCTCAAGACCGCCGACTCAGGCTACCTGACCCGTCGTCTCGTCGACGTCGCGCAGGACGTGATCATCCACGAGATCGATTGCGGCACGATGGACGGCATCGAGGCTCGCGCCATCGTCGAATCGGGCGAAATCATCGAGCCGCTGCGAGACCGCATCATCGGCCGGGTCACGCTCGAGAAGATCACCGACCCCTTCACCGGCGAATCGATCGTCGACATCAACGACGAGATCGACGAGGAGAAGGCGTCGGCGATTCAGGAAGCGGGCATCGAAAAGGTCCGCATCCGCTCGGTGCTCACCTGCGCCAGCCGCCGCGGCGTCTGCGCCAAGTGCTACGGCCGCGACCTCTCGACCGGCAAGCTGGTTGAGCTCGGGCTCGCGGTCGGGGTCATCGCCGCGCAGTCGATCGGCGAGCCGGGCACGCAGTTGACGATGAGAACGTTCCATATCGGTGGAACCGCATCGCGCGTCAGCGAGCAGTCGACCCTCGACGCGAAGCACGCCGGCACGGTCCGCTACCAGGGCCTGCAGGTGGTCGAGACGAAGGGGGAAGACAACGCCAACGCCGGTCAGCGCGTGGTCATGAACCGCACCGGGTCCATCGTCGTGCAGGACGCGAAGGGGCGCGATCGCGAGCGCTACCCGATCGTCTACGGCGCGCGACTCAAGGTGGCCGACGGCCAGCAGGTCGAAGTCGGCCAGATCCTGGTCGAGTGGGACCCGTACACGTTCTCGATCCTCACCGAGGACGCGGGCGTGGCGAAGTACAAGGACCTGATCAGCGATGTCACATATCACGAGGAAGTCGACGAGGTCACGGGTCTTTCCCGGAAGATCGTCGTCGACTCGCCGGATGAGAAGAAGCAGCCGCTGATTGAAATCCGCGACAAGGCCGGCAAGGTGACGCGCAAGTACCACATGCCGTCGCACGCGCACCTGATGGTCGAGGATGGCGAGGCGGTGTTCGCAGGCGAGGTGCTCGCGAAGATCCCGCGCGAAACGACGAAGACGAAGGACATCACGGGCGGTCTGCCGCGCGTGGTCGAGCTCTTCGAAGCGCGCAAGCCTCGCGAAACGGCGATCATCTCCGAGATCGACGGCGTCGTCCGCCACGGCGGCATCGTCAAGGGTCAGCGGAAGATCATCATCGTGCCGGAGGACGGTGGCGAGCCGAGAGAGTACTCGCTGCCGCGCGGCGTGCACGTGAACGTCCAGGAAGGCGACCGCGTCCGCGCGGGCGAGCCGCTCATGGACGGACCCAGCAACCCGCACGACATCCTGTCGGTTCTTGGCGAGAAGGCGCTGCACGCGTATCTCGTCAACGAAATCCAGGAGGTCTACCGGCTCCAGGGCGTCAACATCAACGACAAGCACATCGAGGTCATCGTCCGTCAGATGATGCGGTGGGTGAAGATCGAAGAGGTTGGCGACACGGAGTTCCTGATCGAGGAACAGGTCGATCGCTTCCGTTTCATGGAAGAGAACGAACGCGTGATTGCCGCGGGTGGACGTCCGGCAACGGGCCGGCCGCTGCTGCTCGGGATCACGAAGGCATCGCTCTCGACCGACTCGTTCATCTCGGCGGCGTCGTTCCAGGAAACGACGCGGGTGCTGACCGAGGCGTCAATCTCCGGCAAGGTCGATCACCTGCGCGGCCTGAAGGAGAACGTCACGATGGGCCGATTGATTCCGGCCGGCACCGGGTTCGAGTATTACCGGCACGTGCGGATCCCGGCGGACGAACCACCACCGCCGCCGCCGCCGACGCCGGAGGAGCTCGAGCTGGAGCGCGAGATGGAGTACTTCGTGGAGCCTGAGGAGGCGTTCACGAGGGACGAAATCGAGTAATTCGCGATTCGCAGTTCGCGATTCGTGGTTTGTCCTGTCGCGTTGTAGCTTTATCGAAGGTGGATGAATGCCGAATGAGGCGGCGGTCCAAAGGACCGCCGCCTTTTTTCTTGCATGGCCTGTCGCAATCTACCTTGAACATGTGGCTTCCGCCTTTAGAGAGGCGGAAGGACCGATGGCGGCCGAAGCGAATGCCCGTGGGAGAGACGGGGATCGACGGATCGGTGATGGCGAGCGACGGAAGCTCCCGTTTCTGCTGCGCGCCATCAACTGTGTACTTGGTTGTAATGCACCAAATCCAGCGGTATTAGCTCAAAGGAGCCGGCATGACCAGCCGTCGAACCGTCTTGTCCTTGCTTGCAGGTACTGCCGTAGCGCCGCATTTGGCTTTCGGGCAAGAGCGCCCATCGAAGGTGGCGCTGTACGCCAATGTCGGGCCGGTGCTCACGCACTACGACGTTGATCAAGTCAAAGCGGAATTGATCGAGCGCGATTCGGTGACATTGCCTGCCGCTGTTCAGTACGCCTGGCCGCATCGCGACCGACGCCATTTCTACGTGGCTTCAAGCGACAACGTTCCCGGCAGTGTGCATACCGGCACCGAACACCATATGACGGCGTTCAGGATCGACCCGATCACGGGTGCGCTCAGTCAGCTTGGCGAGTCGATGCGCCTGCCAGCGCGGCCGATCCACCTGACACTCGACAACGAATCGCAACACATACTGGTGGCCTTCAACAATCCCAGTTCGTTGCGCGTGTATCGCATTCGGAGCGATTTCAGCCCTGGCGAAGAGGTTCCGCAGGCGACGATGGATACGGGTATCTACGCTCACCAAGTGCGCGTGACGCCCGACGGTCGCCATGTAGTGCTGGTCACGCGCGGCAACGAAGGCACGCCGCAAAGGCCCGAGGACCCGGGCGCACTGATGGTCTTCGACTACAAGGCCGGCGTGCTCTCCAACCAGTACAAGATCGCGCCCAACGGCGGGCGTGGCTATGGTCCGCGCCATCTGGATTTCCACCCGACCCAGCGGTGGATGTACGTGTCCGTCGAAACGCAGAATCAACTACACATGCACCGCATGCAGGGTGGCAAGCCGCTTCCGGAAGTCGTCTTCAACAAGACGACGCTCCTGGAACCCAACAACATCCGCTCGCGCCAGGCGGCAAGTGCAGTGCACGTTCATCCGAACGGTCGTTTCGTGTACGGCGCAAACCGATCGGAGGATGTCGTGGAATTCAACGGGAGGAAAGTCTACAAAGGCGGCGAGAACAGCATCGTCGTGTACTCAATCAACCAGCAAGACGGTGAACCAAGCGCAATCCAACACATCGAAACAAGAAAGATCCATCCGCGCACGTTCCACATCGACCCCAGCGGGCGCATGCTCGTGGCGCAGCACAACCTGCCGGTAGACGTGCGCGATGGCGACAAGGTGCGCACGGTCCCGGCAGGGTTGTCAGTGTTCAACATGGCAGCGGACGGCGAGCTCACTTTTGCACGTACTTACGACGTCGACGTCGGTGACAAGAGCATGTGGTGGATGGGAATGGTGCCGCTGTAGGGACTTCTGACCACGTTTGTTGATCTCGAGGAGATGCCGATGGATGACTACGTCCCCGAGATAGTGGCTGCGCTCGGCGGTGCGATTATGAGCGCTGGGTTGGCTGCGAATAGGAGGCGGCAGTGGCTGAATCGACGCCGTGGGACGCCCTGTACGAGCAGTACCTGAACGCGCTGCCTGACTGGAACATCCACCCCATTCCAGCGGTGAGATCTGATGCGCTCACGGTCAGTCAGGCGGCCGTTCTCGGCAATCCAACCAAGGAAGATATCGATTGGCTCACGCGGGCGCTCGCGCTTCCGCAGCAGAAATGGTTTGTGGTCGGGTTTCTTGAAGCGGCGACATCCATTGCCGAGGCTCTTTTTTGTCCGATTATGGCCGCAGCGATCGACGAGGTGAATCCAAGTCTCAACCGCAACTTCGTTGAGCCGTGTGTTCGCGCTTTCGGTGGTCGTCGTGTGATCGAGCACCTTCTCGACGTGTTGGAGACTGGTGCGGATTCTCAGAAAGCCGGAGCAGTGAACGCGCTTTACTGGGCGCACGTGCCGTTCGAGTTTTCTGGGGATCCATCCGAGTTCAGCTATGCTCGAGCCTGGATGGATACGCATGCCTACGAGGAATTCTGCAGGCTGCAGCAGAGGGAGCGTACGCTGTGCTTGAAAACGTTTGTTACGAATAAAGACCTGCATGTCCGACGCAGCCTCATCGCCCACTTAAATCTGGACGAGGCCTCCTATGAGCCCGCCGATCGGCCCCTCGTCTCGCAGGCCATTGGTATTGCTCGATCGCATAGCGATCCCTACATCCGTCAGCGTCTTGCCGTGCAGCTCGGAGAGTCTCACTTGTTCCCGGCGCTCCCTGATCGCGATGAATGAGCGGATCGCGACAGCCGCTTGTCCGCCATATGGCCACCAACTCTCATCGATTGTTGGTGAGCGGCCGCGGGATCAGTGGCGCTCGGTCGGTTGTGTTACCATGGTCATAATACTATGGTCACAAAGCCCAAACAGAAGAATATGGAGCGCACGCGTAAGACGCCGGCCTCCTACGAAACGGGCTCGGAGGCTCAGAGCGGCATCGTCCGTGAGATCCCAGCCGGTGAATTCAAGGCAAAGTGTCTGGCGATCATGGACGAGGTGCAACAGCGCGGCGGCGCATACGTCATCACCAAGCGCGGAGTGCCGGTGGCGAAACTCGTCCCCGTACGACTCGAACGACGGCCGCTTCTCGGGAGCATGAAGGGGACTGTTGTCACGCGTGGCGACCTGGTGAGGCCGCTTGACGAACCCTGGGAAGTGCTCGAGGGCTGGGACGATGAGCGGTGAGGCCGAGCGGGCGCTGCTGCTCGACACGCACATCTGGCTTTGGTACGTCGAGAATGATGCCAGACGATTCGCGCGACGGATTCAGCCCCTCGTCGAGGGCGCCGTTCAGCGCGGTGAACTACTGATCTCGGCGATCTCGGTTTGGGAGATCGCGGTCCTCGATTCCATTCGCCGCATCGAGCTATCCCACGACGTCCGTACCTGGGTGGGACGCGCACTCAGTTTCCCGGGCGTGCATTTCAAGGCGTTATCCCCGTCGATTGCCATTGAGAGCGCCCGCCTTCCTGGACCCGTTCACCGCGATCCGGCGGACCGCATCCTGATTGCGACCGCGCGGCTCACCGGCGCGGCGCTTGTCACGTGCGACGAACGGATTCTCACCTACGCGAAACAGGGCCACGTCAGGGTGCTCGATGCGACGCGCCGACCGTGACGTCAGCCGGGCACAGAGAAGCTGACATGAATGCATTGCCGAAGCTCGTCGCTCACTGCGAATGGGCCAACAATGCCTGGCGGGACTTCATCGAGGAGCGTGCTGCCTCAGATGACTGGCTACGGCAGCGAATCAGCCACATCATGCTTGGCGAGCGCGCCTGGTTTCAGCGGATTCACGGGGAGGAGCCTGGTCGCGAGATCTGGCGTCAGCTGTCGTTCTCCGAACTCGGACAATTAGCGGAGGAACATCATCGGGTCTACGCCGACCTGCTCACACAGGATCTCACGCGGATGATTGCCTTCCAGCGGTTCACGGGTGAGAAGTACGAATCGCCGATCGCCGACATTCTTCTGCACCTGACTCTTCACGGAGCCCATCACCGGGGGCAGATGGCGACGCATGCTTCCGCTGTCGGGTTGACGCCGATCAATACCGACTTCGTCCAGTATTGCCGGATTCATCGAGTGTGATCATGGGGGGAGGGTGCCGCTGTAGAGACTTCTGAGTTAAGGTTGCTGATCTCGAGAGTCGCTATGATGAACCTGCTTCCTATCCCCGAGATATTGGCTGGGCTCGGTATCGCTGCGATTGCCTTTGGCGTTCGAGCGGCGTGGAGAGCCGGCTTCACTGGTTCAGGACGTCGCGGCGCAATCGCCGCCGGCCCGGCTGACGATGAGTCCGAGCGAATCCGAGCACGTCTGATAGCGTCCTGTGTGCTGCTCGTCATCGTCAGCATTCCGCTCATTCTTCATCTCGTGCCGCCGAATGGGATATACGGATTCAGGACGGGGGCGACGAGGTCTACTCCGGCAATCTGGTATCCGGCCAACGCGTTCATGGGATGGGCCCTATCGATTGCGGCTGTCGCGAGTGCAACGCTGCTCGCGCTCCTGCCCACCACGACGAAGCGGTGGGTGTTGTGGGCTACGTTTGTGGCGCCGACGGCTGGAGCCATTGCTCTTTCCTTCGTTTACTTGAGCCAGCTGTGATCATCGCGAGGATGCGAGACGATTCCAGACGCGGAAACGTATACTGACCCGTAGCTCCGGCGTTTCACCCACCTGGCAAGATAGATCGGAGGTTCATAATGACCGACGTCGACAGGCGGCATTTCCTCATGAGTTCCGTCGCGTTGCCGGCAGCTCTCAAGGCGAGCGCGCTCCAGAGCCCGAATAACACGGTCAGAGTTGCGGTGGTCGGATTCAACGGCCGCGGCAAGGCGCACATCAGTGCATATCTGAAGATGCCCAACGTGGAGATCGGCGCGCTCTGCGACGTTGATCAATCGGTCATCGACAGCGGCGTCAAGAGTATTCAGGCGGCGGGGAAGAAACCGCCGACCACGTACGCTGATTTTCGGAAGTTGCTCGACGACAAGACGATCGATGCGGTCTCGATCGCCACACCCAACTTTCACCACACGCTGCAGACAATCTGGGCAGTCCAGGCCGGCAAGGACGTCCTCGTCGAAAAGCCGGTTTCATACAACATGTTCGAGGCCCAGCAGATCGTGGCCGCGTCACGGAAGTACAACCGCATTGTGCAGAACGGCACCGGGGCGCAGCTGTGGCTTCACGAAGCCAGAAAGAAGATCGGCGAAGGCATCATCGGCGACGCCTACATGGCCCGCGGGCTCGTGTTCAAGTGGCGCGACACGATCGGTCGAGCGAAGGAAGAACCCGTCCCGAACGGCGTCTCGTACGACCTCTGGACCGGACCGGCGCCGGTGAAGCCGTTCACGAAGAATCGCTTCCACTATAACTGGCACTGGCAGTGGGACTACGGCAACGGCGACATTGGCAATCAGGGTGCTCATCAAATTCATTCGGCGCGCATCGCGCTCGGCGTGAAATACCCGACGAAGATCAGCTCGATGGGCGGGCACTACATGTTTGACGACGATCAGGAGACGCCAAACACACAGATGTCGACGTTCGAGTTCGAGGACGGAGGCAAGAAGAGGCTGATCGTGTTTGAAGTCCGACATTGGATCTCGAACACCGAGGCTGGCATCGGCGAGCGCTCGGCGCCGACCGGCGCCGGGACCGGGCAGCCGCTGCAGACAGTCGGCAACATCTGGTACGGATCGAAAGGGTATCTGGCCACGACTCGAGACGGATGGCAGACGTTCATGGGTTCCGAGCAGGCCCCAGGTCCGAAGTCGGAATCGGATCCTGTCTATCCCGGGTTCACCAACTTCATCGACGTTGTCCGCAGCAGAAAACGCGAGGATCAGCTGGCGGAGGTCGAAGAAGGCGCGATCTCTACCATGCTGATCCACCTGGCCAATATTTCTTACCGGACCGGCCGCACGCTGTATTTCGACCCGGTCACATATACGTGTAAGGGCGATCCGGAAGCGACAGCCATGTTCACGCGCGCGGAGTATCGGTCTCCGTTCGCAGTGCCGAACATTGGCGGCACGAGGACCGACGCGGCCCGCTAGACACCGCACGCCAAGATCGAGAAATGTCGCATCGTCACCGACTCGACGTCGCCTCACCTCGAATAGAAACCGATCTGATGCGAAACACATGTGCGACAGCTCAACAACCTTTGGGAGTACCGACCAAGACCTTAGCGGCAAGCACCCGGAGAACGACTTTGCGCCGATGCCAAGGCGTTCTTCGTATGGCGTGAACCTGCTGCGAATGCTACCGTGTGCGGATGCGATTCAACCGTTCTGTGCCGCCGTGCACCGTCATTCCTGTGCTCATTTATCCCGATCCCAGCGCAGCGGCCGCCTGGCTGTCAAAGGCCTTTGGCTTCACCGTGCGCCTTCGCATCGCGAACCACCGCGTCCAGATGAAGGTCGGCGATGGCTGTTTCACGATTGCTGAAGGCAACGCGGCACCTGACAACTCGCACATCGTTCAGGTCCGGATCGAAGATGCCAAGGGCCACTGCGAGCGCGCGCGGCAGAGCGGAGCGATCATCTTGACTGAACCCCAGGACCATTCCTATGGCGAGCGCCAATACAACGCCCAGGACTTTTACGGCCACCGCTGGGACTTCACGGAAACCATAGCTGACGTCGATCCAGAAGAATGGAGCGGCGGCGCTTTTCGGCTCGAGTAACGTCTTCGCGATCGCCAGTCAGCCTGTGACACCGCTCATGCTGGATATGCTGGCCGAAATGCCGCCAACTCGGGCCGGCCGCAACGAGCCGTTGGTCTTGTCGGCTGCGACGTCGCTCACGTGCGGACTCCTTCGACAACGCGTGACCATGTAACACCGGACCGAGTTGAGAGTTTCTGTTCCTTCGTCCACCCGGTTAAGGTAGATGCGATGCGGCTGTTGATCGCCATTCTGATCGCCGGAGCTTTTTGGCTTGGAGCGGACGCACGGGCCGAGTTCGCGCGGGAATCGCCTCCGGCGGCCGAGAAGGTCAGCGTGTGTGCACTGCAGGCGGACCCTGCGGCGTACAACCACAAGCTGATCGACGTTCGTGGGGTGGTCTCGCACGGTTTCGAGGACTTTACGCTCTCGGATCCCCAGTGCCAGCCTCGCTCGGGAATCTGGCTGGAGTATGGCGGCCGGGTGGACTCCGAAACAGTGTATTGCTGTGGCGTCAAAGCGCCGCGTACCACGGCGCTGGTCGTCGAGGGAATTACGACTCGGTTGATCGATGACGCGCTGTTTCGCCGCTTTGACGCGCGAGTTCGAAGTCGTGGCGACGTGCGCTTTCGCGCCCGCCTGATTGGTCGCTTCTTCGCCGGCCTGAAACAGCACACCGCCAAAGGCGATGTTTGGGGAGGCTACGGCCACTTTGCGTGTTGCAGCCTTCTCGTGATTCAGCAGGTTCTGGCCGTCGAGTCGAACGACGACCACGGTGCATCAGGTCGCGGACGTCGATGAAAACGTCCCCTCTTTTGGACCGCGCACGCTCTTGCTGATCTGCCGGATCGCGCCGAGATGGTAGCCGAGATGGGCCACGCTGGAAATCATGCCCGTGAGCTCGATGCCGCTGCACTCGCGCGGCGTTCGCAACATTTCGAGCCAGCGCTGCGTTTCCTCACGCAGCCCCCTGCGTATCTCGTCCCACGTGGCGGCATCAACCGCTGATACCTTCCACGCCTCATCCCATTTCGCATCAGCGAACGGGTTGCCCCCCTCTCTTGCCCATCGGTTCATCAGCGAGAGTCCGTAACGTACGTGCTGTGCGTGTGCCGCAATGGTCGCGCCGTCGTTGACCGATGTGGAGGCGTCCGCCGCCGGGAGCTTGTCGAGCGACCGCAGCAGGCCCACGTCATCGGTGTTGAGAATGAACGCGTTGCCGCGGCCGCTCGTTCCGTCGACCAGTTCGGAGAACAATCGGGCCAGGGCCTGACTCGTTTCTGTCGTATACATATCGATCTCATATCGCAGTCGGCCATGCCGTGTCATCACGGAGTTGAGCGCGGACGGCCGATAAAGCACTGGGGAGACTACTGATGGCACGGAGCGAGCGCATCACTGCCCGCGATCTCTCGAGGTCACATGCATGAACCATCGACTCGTCGTGAACTGCGCCTTGGCGCTCTCGTTGACCATCGGTCTGCACGGCGCGAGTTCGGCGAAGGCTCCGAGCATTGATGGACACGTCGTCGATGCCGCGGGTCAACCGATTCCCGGTGCATTCGTCACGGCAATGTCAGACGGCGGTGGCGCCCTCAGGCAGGCGACGACTGGTGTCGACGGAGCGTACCAGTTTGCGAACGTCCCCGAGGGAACCTACCGGGTCGACTTCGACATCCGGGGCTTCGACTTGTCGCGTCGCAACCACGTCCGCGTCCGCCAGGACGCGCCGGCAGT
>JBPYFA010000138.1:0-14157 GCA_051986585.1 Vicinamibacterales bacterium
GCACGATGCTCTGTCCGAGGGGCAGCGGCGGTGGAATGATCGCCGCAGGCGGGACCTCCGCGACCAGGCCCCAGAACCCGCCCACCCAGATGGGGTAATCGGGATCACCCTGCTCGAATTCAATCCAGACGCCGGCACCCACCTGGGGCACCATGAAGGTGCCCTCTTGCTTGCCGGCAAGCGGTACGCACGGCATGGCCCACGTCGTCGGGATCAATCCATTCACGTCGGGCACCATGGCCATGATCCGCCCGCGCTGTTCCGGATCGAGGTTGTTGATCACCGTGCCCCGGTACTTGCCGTAGTAACGGGAGCCATTGTTATCGTTCATGCCGCCACCCTGGGGAGCGTCGAGATGAGCCCGTTGCGCGTCAGCTCGAAGCTCTGCTTGTATTCGCCGCGCTTGATCGAGTGGGTGACGCTCTTCACGTAATAGAGGCCGTCGTAGGCGAGCCCGGCTCCGCGGACGCCGACGAGCGATCGCGCCTTGAGGATGCTGCCGTAGCGCAACACGTCGAGCTGTCCCTTTCCGGAAACGGCATCGCTCCACTGAGCCGCCTTGGCGAGGCCGATCAGAATCGCCTGCGGCAGCGATCGCTTCGCGAGATCGTCGCTGACCGGCTGCAGCCGCGTCGGGATCGGGGGAATCAATCCGAGCGGCGGATTGAGCGGCGTTATCGGTGGGATTGGAATCATGAGCGGGACCTTCGAGAGCTCGTCGTAGTAGAAGACCGTCGGGATCGCGTTCTTGTGATTGTCGAAGGCGAACGACAGCGATTCGACATTCGTGTGCGCGTCCATGTTGATGTTGAGCGCAGGTTGCGGAATGCCCACCTTGATCTGCGGTCCCCAGTAAGCCACGTTCATCCCCGGCAGCGGCCCTGGCGAGATGTAGAACACGTACCCGACACGGCCGGCCAGCTCGCGGATGTACGACAGGTCAGTCCCCCGCTGACTCGGAATACGCGTCGTCGGAATCGGAATGTCGATGAGAATGCTCGGGATGATGAGCGGGACAATCCCCAGAATCGCGTACTTGAGGAGCAGAAGTCCGACACGTCCTTCCGCGGGTGTGGCGGGAAACGGGAACCCGCTGAAATCGATCTTGTCCATCAGCACCGTCAGATCCTCGCCAGTGAGCGACAACATGGCATGCCCCGCATCGTGCCCAGGCAGAATCTGATGGTTCGTGACCACGCCGTCCATGATCACGTGGCTCGTGCCATTGAGGATCACGACGATCACGACGCGCAGAATGTTGATGGGGCTGCCGCCGGTCAGCAGGAAGATGGTGTGCAGCGGCGACTGCGTGCTCAGCGTAAACGACAGCTGGAACCCGCTCTGCCCGACGTCGTTCACGGTGACCGAGACGTCCGTCAGGGCATCCATGACGAAGCGCGGTGCCGGGATCGGCACCAGTGGACCGATGTACAGCTGCAGCGTGACGCCCTTAAGCATGTGATGGCCCATTGACGCCTTGCGGCAGCGCGATCTGCACTCGCGTCCCCGGCGTATCGGTGAGATCCTCGGGGCGCATCGCGCCGCTTGCATCACACACGCGCCAGAACAGTTCCGGATCGCCGAGATACTTCGCGGCAATCGTGTCGATCCGATCGCCTTCGGTGACGACATGCTCCTGAACCACCGAGAGCTCGCTCGAGGGCGGCACGAACCGGCGGCGGAGATAGACGATCGGGCGCCCATCGGGGCCTGTGAACGTCGCCGTCTCGGACCCGTTGTACCGGCTGTTGGGCGGGAACTGGTTGTTCGCGCCGGTGTCCAGCTGCAGCATTGCCCGCAGCGCGCGCGTCGGATCGTTCATGGGATGGCTCCAATCCCCAACTGACTCAACGTGGCGGCGCCGCCCTTCGCGGCGAACTGCTCTTTCTGCTGCTGGTAGGCGAGGAAGAGGCTGCCGCCCTTGTTGTCGAACCCGAGGTCGGTCACGCTCAACACACGCATGCCCAAACTGACCTTGGCGCGGATTGGGTTCAGCGAGGTGTCAAAGGCTTCTTCGGTGACGCTGAAATCGGTCAGACGGACGGGCACGATCCGACCCTTGCTCCAGATGAAGAGCACGAGCGAGGAGATCATCGGCACGATCTCGAGCATGCCGGAACGCGCCATCGCGTTGTTCGCGATCAGCTTCGCGGAGGCGGGATAGACGATCGTTTCCAGCGCCGCGAGCTGCGGATGCAGACCGAACTGAACTGCATCGGGATTCTGGCCAGGAAACTCGAGCTGATCGGTCGCGTCGATCTCCGCTTCGATCTTGATCGTCTCGACCGGCGGGCCGGTGAGCCGCATCGCCTCGGCGCGGTCGCCGGTATCTTTAATCACCTGCGGCTGCAGCGATCGACTGAGGGTGTCCGGGTTGTACTGCAGGACGATGATCCGCTGGAGGGCGGACGAGTCGGGGTCCAGCAGCACGAGACCGGCTTTGAGCAGACGAGGGGCGTTGGGGAACGTCGTCATTAGCTAACCGTTTGGCGACCAGCTCTCCGGCTGGACAATGTCAACACCGCACTGACGCAATAATGGCCGGGCCGCGTTCGCGACCTCTTCGCGGTCGAAGATCCAGATCAACTGCCCCTTGATGCCGCAGGAGATTCTTGTGTTGTTCTGATCTGCTGCCTGCGCCGCCATACCACTGCTTCTGATCCACGTGATTGAAAGCTCCTCGTACGGCAGGTATTGGTGTCGCGTCTTGAACTCGTAGAGATCCTGGCCGCGCCAGTCATAGGAATCGTAATCAGTCGATTCCTTACCTCCTTTGGAAACGCTGTAGTCCTTTTCGGGATCGGCCGGCAGGCGGAACCGCGCGACCATCGCCGCGGCGAAGTCGTTGTGATATCTCGTGTACTTGCCACCACTCGGGCGAACTTGCCAGTCTCCCTGACATGGGTCGCGTTCCTTTTCTTTCGCCTTCTGTCCAGCTTGCCGTGCAGCCGCCGCGGCGCCTGCAGCCGTCGTGCTCGACATCTTCGGATCCGGTGCAGGCAGATTCACGACGCTTGGCTTCGGCTTGGGCGCGGCCTGCGTCGGTTCTGGTACCAGTTCCGGCGAGAGCTGCAACGCGGCGCTACCCTGCGTCGTCGCGGAGGAGCGAGTCGCTCCAGGCCGACGAGTGGTTAGGTCGATGACGTTCGATCCACGTAGGTTTTCGTTGAATGGAAACGCGTTGTCATTCGCCGGGAAGCGCTCCGCCGACGAGGGGGCAGAGCCTTTGGTCGTGATCTCGAACGTGGAAAGCTCGGCTGGCGGTGGCGGCCGCATGTACGGCTTGGCGGCGGCCTTGCCGGCTTTCTTAAACAGGATCGCGACCACCACGTCTACGCCGACTTTGGTGATAGCGGTGGCAAGATGCTTGCCCGCCTCCCTCAAGTCCTGCTCGGACTTTGCATTGATAGCCAGATCAGAGAACGCCACCAGATGTTCGACGACGTCGATGATCTCAGTACCGATCATTAGGACGCTGACGAGAAGCAAACCTCCGCCAATAACATCGGCGACCCATCCGGCGGGTGTGGCCTGCGACACCACATACACCGTGAGAAATGCCGCCATCGTTGCGATCGATTCCGCCGTCAAAAGCTCTTTGAGGCGCTTGCCAAGCTCGGGACCGAGCTCCGCTGCGGCGAATTCAACGGTCTTGCCGATTTTGTCAGCGGTGCTCATCGACGCAACCGACAGCCCGCCAGTGGCGGCTGCTTGGGTCGATCGGGGTGGTGTTTTCCAGTCCGCTATCGAAGGCTGGCCCGGCCGCGGCGGCGAAGTAATGCCAACGATCTTCGCGCCACCCGACAAGTACGCGACGATCTCGCTTTGTTGCTGGCCCGGAAGAATTAACAGACGTTTGAGGAACGCTTCATCGACCGAGGACACGGGGCCGCGTGAAGCTTTCATCTTGACCGCGTCGATCGCGAGCCTGAGACGCTCGCGAAAAATGCCTACGGAGCTGTCTACAGCGTTGTCGAGGACGTGGAGGTAACCCAATTCGTTGGCGCGCTCGAGGAGTTTGAGCAGGCCCACCATCCACAGCGGATCGAGCTTTTTCCAAATCGGATCGTCAGCGCGAACCGGAGCGAGCGCGGATCCCAGGTGCAAGGTGGCAAGTTGATTGAGAATGTCCTCTTCGACAGCGTCCTTTGCCGGAGCAGGCTGTCGTGCAACCCGCCCTTCCGACGAGACGGCGATATCGATGGGACCGCGTCCGGAGGTAGCCTGTTGAGCCGCATGGTCGGCTTCGCGCTCGGCGGTCGGATTGTTGTCGATCACGAGGCCAGCGCTTCCGGTTCTCGTGGTTGCGCGTTGCTGCTGCACGACGTGTGCTAGTTCATGCGCGATCAGCTCTCGGCCGGTCTGATCTTGTGGGTGGTACTTTCCCGCATCGAAAACCACATCTCGACCGACCGTGTAAGCGTTCGCGCTTACGGCCCGGGCTGATGCCGCCGCCGTTTCATTGGCGTGGACGCGCACGTGGCTGAAGTCATGCCCGAAACGGGGCTCGAAGAACGCGCGAGTTTCTGAATCGAGCGGCTCTCCGGACGAGCGCAGTACGCCATGCACGATAGGCGGCACGGCACTCGGCGCTTCGCTGGTGGCTTTCCGCTGCAGCCTCTTCTTCCGGCACTGCTCACACTCGCCGCTCGGTCCAGGTGTTCCGCCGCACGCGCACTTGCGCTGAAGCACACCCATCGGCGCGGTACCCGCGATCGTGGCACGCTCGGACTTCGCGACGGACGTTCGCTGGGTCTGCACGCGTTTACACGCCTCCTGCTCGCGCGAGAGGAGTTGAAGGTCGCCGATCACTGACGTTCGGGTCTGAGAGCGCCCCGTAAACGGCCCCCGCAATCCCCGTCCCCTGACCGCGCGCGTTGTCTCCAGCCTGGAACGTCGCCGACGCCGCGATGCAATCGCGCTCGGCGCTCTGCGAGAGCGACCTCGGAACGCCGCGCTCAACGAACAGCCGGCGGAGTTCGAGATCGAAGGAATCTGCAAGTACGTACCGGCTCGCGGGACTCGAGCGGTCCACGATCAGCTCCTCAACTCGAAGCACAACGTGCGCGCCGATCCACTGCCCTGCCGACGTGGACAGCGACCCGGTCTCTTTGACCTGGGTGCGTTTTCGATCTCGCATCCGCGTTCGAAGGCTCATCGCCAGCCTCCAACTTCTGCTTCCGTCAGCGGCCGTTCGAGCTTCGCGCATTCGGCCTGGGCGGCCTGGAAGAGATGCGTCATCTTCACCGGCTCACGAGCGTCCGCCGCGAGAAACGCCGCGTTCAGGGCGATGTTGCGGATGTTGCCGCCGGTCACTGCCAGGCGTGCGAGCCGCTCGCAGTCGAGACCACGGGTTGGGGTCTCTCGCGGGAACGCCTTGCGCCAGATCTCGAACCGCTGTGCGGCATCGGGAAACGGGAACTGCACCACAAAGCGGATCCGCCGCGTGAAGGCCGGATCGAGCGCGCCCTTCATGTTCGTCGTCAGAATCGCGAGACCGCGATACGACTCCATGCGCTGCAGGAGATAGCTGATCTCGACGTTCGCGTACCGATCGTGGCTGTCCTTGACATCGCTCCGCTTGCCGAACAGCGCATCGGCTTCGTCGAACAGCAGAATGGCCCCGCTGTGCTCGGCTCCGTCGAACACGCGCCGCAGGTTCTTCTCGGTTTCCCCGATGTATTTGCTGACCACCTGACTCAGGTCGACGTGGTAGAGGTCGAGATTCAACTCGTTCGCAAGCACCTCCCCCGCCATCGTCTTACCGGTACCGCTTGGTCCTGAGAACAGCGCGGAAATGCCAAGCCCTCGTGACGTGCGTGCGGCGAACCCCCAGTCCGCATACACGGTCACACGTTGCCGGACGTGCACGGCAATCTGTCGGAGGATCTGCTTTTGTGCATCGGCCAGCACGAGGTCGTCCCAGCGAGCCGATGGGACGATGCGCGTCGCGAGATCGTCCATGTCGCGACGTTGGAGCGCGCGGCAGGCCCTCCAGAGTGCTGGCTCCAGCTCGAGCCCCTGTCGCACCCGATCGAACGCGTCCCAACAGGCTCGGTCGATCGACGCCGCACCGAGGTTGAACTGGCTGACGATCGCGTCCAGCTGACCGTTCAGATCAGCCCCGGCCCGACCGAGTGACTGTCGCCAGATCGCTCGCTGCTCCTGTGAAGTCGGCGGCGTCATCTCGACGATCAGCGTGCGGCGACGGAGCGCAACTCGCCGCGTTCGGCTGCTCAGCACGAAGCAGCCCTGCACGTGATCCAGGACGGATTCGAGCGCCGGGTCGTCCGAAGGATCGGACGGCGTGTCGCCGAGATCAATAAAGAGAGCAGATTCACCGAGCAACGCCTCGCGAGCCCAGAGCTGTCTGAATGTGTCGAGGTCGCTCGCTGAGCGAGTGATTGTGCGTGAGGTCGTAGTAAAGAGGCGGAGCCCGAGTTGTCGGCAGGCGACTTCCGCGACGACCCGATGCGCGACACTATCTTCGCTATTGAGGTGGACGATCGGTAGCGGCTTGGAGTCGTTCGTCGTCCACGCGGCAACGATCGAATCAACGTGGGCTCGATGCGAGTCCGGCAGGTCGCCTTGCGCCGCGACGTACTCGACCAGCCCGCGAAATCGCTCGTCGAGGTAAGACACGCCAGTCAGATAGTGCAGGATCCGCTCGTCGACCCGGAGCGGGCTCGTGGGGATCGTTTGTCCCGGTCCGATCTCCACGAGCCGCCACCGCCGGAGTGGCGCAGCCGGAACGATCGCGCTCCAGTGCGCCTCGGGCAGAGCGGCGAGCGCGAGACCGAATGTCGGAGCCGTACGGTGCGGATCGCCATGAGCCTGGGCGACGATGTCGGCGAAGCCGGCATCGAGCTCCACGCCCGCACACATCAGTAGCACCGCACGTTCGAACGACGACAGACCGAAAGCGGCACACAGTCGCTCCAAAGCCGAGGGCGAGTCCAGCGCTGGCTGGGTCTTTGCCGAACGCCTGCTTCCTCGTCGACGGCGACTGGTGGCGGCAGGGCGCTCGATGCTGCGCTCGCCATCGCGGCCAGTTAGCGCCGCGCGGATCGGCTTCAGTGCTTGAACCAGATACTGCTGGTTGGCATCGTGCCACGAGAGCTTCGATGCCGCGATCATGGCAAGGTCACCGTTGGCCCGAATGTGGGACTGCCCGGTTCCAGATCGACCGGACTTGCCGCGCCATCGACCTGGACCGCGACGAAATGCTTCCCAGCGGGTACGCCCGGTATTGGGAAGGTAATCGTGGCGGCATCGGTCTTGAGGGGTACTGACGCGAAACTGCCGGCGTACGGCTTCAGCGCGGACGTGCTGTTCAGGAGCAGGCTCGCGCGTTGCGTGGACTTCACCTTGAGGTCGAGCGTCACCTTCAGCGCCGGGCCGGCGGGGCTTCCAGCGGCCGGGGGTGCACTCGCTTTGCTGATGGTTTTGACACGGGGCTGGAGAACGAAGCTGCTGACGTTTGATTCGAGTCCCGGATGCCCAGGTTTCTTTGGATCGTCGGCTCCCATCGCGGTCTTGTGCAGGACCTGCACAGCGTGAAGTCCCGCGGCAAGCCCAGGGGGAACACCAATGGTTACGGCGGTGTCGTTTACCGTTTTGGGTGGCTGATCCGCTCCGCCGATCAGCACCTGCACGGCAGTCGCTCGAAGGTCACGGCCCCGAATGAGCAGCGTGCTGTTCGAAAAGATCGGCAAATCATCGCCGGAAGCTGACGTCACACGATCGATCGTGGGTTGACGCAGCGGGAGCGTGTAGACATTCCTCGTCTTCACCGGCAGGGCGGCACGCGGCGTATCATCGGTTTCAATCAGCACCACGCTCGCCTGGTAGGCCACCGACAACGCGTAAGGGATCTGGAAGAACACCGACCACATCTTCGACAGCTCGTCGAGCGACAGGTTCAGCGGAATAAGACGTACGAGATCGACCTGCTTGTCCAGGTCCGAGTTGGCCAGCACGGCGTCAAAAGGCGGATTGCCGATGGTGGAAACGATGTCCTTGGGCCGCAACGCCGGCTGCGCATGGAGTTCCCGCACTGCGGCGCCGAGCAGGCGCTGTGACTCGAAGCGCGTGTCGTCGCCCATGAAGCTCAGAAGGTAATGGAGCATCAGTGCGGCCTGTGGTTTTCGAACGAGTTGTCCACCGGCGCGCCGCGTCGGCAAATCAGCGTTCCGATACGCGGCGTTTGGCGTCACTTGATAGAGAAAGGCGTTGATGGCCGGACCCGGCGCTGGTCCGCCATCCGGCCGCTTCGTTGTCACCGTCGTGCCGGGCACGACCGACGCCGCGTTCAGCAGCACGTTGTGCAGCGTCGCGGTAACGGTGGCGACCGCGAGGTGATTGCTCACGAGCGGCTCCCGTTTCTTTCGCGCAGATACGTTTCGAGCGATCGGAGCGGTCGCGACGTCGCAGGTGTCGCAGCGTTTGGCTGTCTCGCCACGGTGTTCGCACTCCGCACTTCGATGCGACCGATGGTGATCGTGACAGTCGGCAGTGCACTCGATGCCGGCGGACGCGGGTCAGCGCCGACCTCAGGCGCAATCTCGCGAGCAGTGCTCGGTTCGACGCGCTTCTGAGACGTGAACGGGAGGTGATCTGACGGCGGCACACGGGGAACGTCAGGGGCAGCCAGCTTCGGCGACGAACTGATCGACGCGTTCGAGCCGACAGCCATCGTCGGAGCGGACCTCTCCTGCCCTGTCGAATCGGTCGGCACAACTGGTGCTGGTGTTGGCAGCGCGCGGCTGCTCGCGTGATTGGTCGGCTCGAGCGAGCGCTCGAGCCGGAGACTCTGGCGTCGATTGTCTTCAGCGGACATCTCGCCCGACGGCCGCATCAGCCTGCTTGGCGCATCGGCTGCTGCACGAGGCACGTCGCCGCCATGCGCAGGATCCATACTGATACGCGCGGCGGCCGAAGCGCTTGCCGTAGAGCCGAGATCGGGGCGCGCGATCTCTCCCAGTCCCAGCGTGCGTTCGACGAGGCGCGTCAGGAAGTCGCTCACGCCGTCACCTGTTCCAGATAGAAGGCTCGCCGCGCATCCGACATCGCCAGCACGTCAGCCTCCCGCCATCCGTACGCCCACGCCAGCGCATGCACCTGACGAAGCAGGCGCTTGGCCAAGGCGTTCACCTCGATCCAGAGGAAGGATGCGATGTCGAGGACGATCTCCCATGCATGGGAGCACTCGGCGCAACACACCTTGATGACGGCATCGACATGCGGTTGGGCCACGGCCATCGCCGCAGCAATGCCGTCGACGATCGTGTCGGCCAGGACCGTTGGGTGATTACGCGCGTCACGCGATGGGTACTCGGCGATGCACCGTTCAGCGAGGCGGCGACGCAGGTCTGCCACCTCGGCGGAACCGTCGAGAGCTTCGAGGTCCTCGGTGGTTGGCAGGCGGAACCGTACGATCCCTTCGTCGAGTCTGAACTGGAGCTCACCAGGTTGCGATTGAGCTTCGCCGAGCTCGCGCGCATCGACCGCAAACTCGAGCTGAGCGCCGCACCGCGGGCACTCGGCGCAACCATTGAGGTCGGGACCGAAGAGCGCAACGTGCACCGCGAGCAGTCGCCTGTCGCGCTCCTCGATCGATAAGGACGCAAGCACCGTTCGTGCGTCGTCGGGATACGCAATCGAGAGCAGCGTCAGCGCCCGCTGCATGGGACGCTCGACCAGGCCGCGCTCCCAGGCGCTCACGAGATCGGCCGCGGAGGGGACGTGCATCGCACTCACCCGACGTTCACGATCGGCTCGGTCGGCTCCGGCACCTCGACGTCGCGGGTCCAGCCTTCGTTCTCGAGCTTCACGTGCTGGATTGCGACGGCGTTTGCGTTGGCGTCGAGATCCGGCTGCGCCTGATACTCCGAGACCCAGCACCGGAACACCTTGTAGGCGATGGCCAGCTGGCCGGCCTCGTTGTACATCTCGATGATGATGTCCTTGCGGAAATCCTTGAGCGACACTTCCGCCCCGAGGCCGGCGCCGAAGTTCCACACCTTCGCGGCCCACTGTTCGAATTCCTTGTCGTGAGTGACGCCGCGTTCGAGCGTGATGGCGTCGTATTTCGTCCGCCCCGGGGACTTGCTGCTGGTACTGGGATCGCCACCCTGACGATGCTCGACGACTTCCGTCGTTCGCTTCAGGGCGCCGACCTTGCTGATGCCGGCGACGTAGCGGCCGTCCCACTTCACGCGGAACTTGAAGTTCTTGTAGGGATCGAATCGCTGCGTGTTGACGGTGAACTGGGCCATGCTCTCGCTCCTAGACCTGAATCTCGCCCGCCATCTGCTGGATCCGGATCACGACAAACTCGGCGGGCTTGAGCGGGGCGAAGCCCACGAGGATGTTGACCACGCCGCGGTTGATGTCGTCCTGCGTTGTCGTCTCGCCGTCGCACTTCACGAAGTACGCGTCGCGAGGGGTTTGTCCCTGGAACGCGCCCTGCCGAAACAGCGTGTGCATGAAGGCGCCGATGTTCAAGCGAATCTGCGCCCACAGAGGCTCGTCGTTGGGCTCAAACACCACCCACTTCGTGCCCCGGAATAAGCTCTCCTCGAGGAACAGCGCGAACCGGCGGACGGGGACGTACTTCCATTCATTGCCCTCCGCATCCGATCCGACCAGCGTGCGCGCGCCCCAGCACACCGGGCCGTAGATCGGGAAGATGCGGAAGCAATTCAAGCCGAGCGGATTGAGTACGCCGTTCTCTCCGTCGGTCAGTGGGTAGCCGAGCGCCTGAACCCCGCTCAGAGTGGCTTCCACTCCGGCAGGTGCTTTCCAGACGCCGCGATTCGCATCAATGCGGGCGAAGAGCCCCGCCACAACGCCGCACGGCGCGAAGGTTCTCAGCCGGGACTTGTTGAGCGGATCCGACAACCGCAAGCGAGGGAAGTACGCGGCCGCATTGGCGTGATGCACTTTCAGCCTGAGTGCTTTCCATGCCGACGCGGCGTCGGCATCCTGGATGTCCGATGGAGGATCAATCAGAAGAAACGCACGGCGGCGTCCGCAATAATCGGCAGCCTTGCTGAAGACGTCGTTGATGTCGTCCGTCGAGAGCGGGTTCGCGGCGCGCGTCGCGTCGGGGATGCAGAGCGTGTTGAACAAATCGACCTTGTCCAGCGCGAACATCCCCGTGAATGGTCCTGGAGAGCCAATCAACAGGGCGGCATCGGGTGGCGCTGTGCCTTCTGCGCCATCGGCCGGTGCTTCCTGTGATCCAACCCCGCGTGTGCTGCCGAGCCAATAGTGCCCGACGTTCGCGGTACCGTCTTTCAGCTTCAGAACCGCATCGACGTCAGCCTGGTCTCCGCCGGTCGGTCCTTTGCTGAACTCGACGACGGAATCGAATGCGTCCGGGACATCGACGAGGACGCGGATCGCGACCTCGGTTGCCGGCGGCGGGCCGGCTTTCACCGACGTACTGGCGAGGCAACGCACGGACGCGCCGGGCACTTCGCGGAGCCCTTCCTGTATGCCGTGCTCGAGCAGTCGACACAACCCCTGCACGGTGTCGGGCAGCGGCTCGCCTTTGCGCAGCAGGGTAATGGTCTTGGTTGCGAATCCCGGCTGCGAGGAAATGTCGCCGGCCATTCGAATGGTCAGGTCCTTGTCTTTGGGCAGACCCGTGGGTTGTCCCTGCGGGTTCAGCTTGAGCGCCGCCCCGGTGGTGCCGGTCTGCATGGGGCGCTGCCCCTTGTCGATCTTGACCTTGACCATCTTCGACCCGGTGTCGTCGTCGTTGACAATGGCCTCGACGAATCGGGACTTCGTGCTATCCATCGACACCTGGTTGAAGACCTCGACGGTGCTGCCCTTGGCGCTTGCGACGGTGAGGTTGAACGCGTCGGCATCCGAGATGCCGTCGTAATCCACGTCGATGATCACGTCCTTCGCCGCCTGGCCTTTGCTGAGTGCGGTGAATTCGAGCGAGGGCTTTTTGGCCTTGTCGCGAATGACCATCGTTGCGGCGGTCGCGCCCACTTTGCTCACGCGAACCACGAAGGCCTCGGCTCCGCCGTTCTGGAAGAACTGCTGGACGGCGTAGCTCACTTCGCTGTCGGCCGCGAGTCCCCCGAAACTTCTCTCGAAGTCCGCGAAACTCAAGATTCTCTTGGCGCGGTCGTCGATGCCGCGGCTCGTGTAGCCGACGAATGCCGCTATGGACGTCGCGACGCCGGTGATGGTGTGGACGCCGCTTGGAATCTCCTCGATGTAAACGCCCGGCGTAGTGAGGGGCATTGGCATGAACGTCACTCCTCGTCAATTGCGACTGAAACGTCCCGCGACTCCTACAGGCGCTTTTCTCGTCGGCCCGGAGGCGCGACGGGCCGCTTGTCCGCAGCAGTCGTCACCGCAGATCGAATGCGGTCCACGATCTCGTCCGGCGACAGCTCACCCAGATCGGTGCGTTGCGGTTCGAGCCGATACAACGCTGACTGCCGGCCGTCAATCGTCACCATGAGCACCTGGGTCTTCGGCCACTGCCACAGGACGGCGGTGACTGCCTGCAGATCCTGGCGATCCTCGGCGCCCACGATCACCGCATCTGGATCGGAGCCGGCGGGACCACTCGGCGTGTCGGCGGACGACTCCGGTACTAACTCCATGTCGGGCTGGCTCGAGATCGCATGCGTCAGCACGTCGCGCACCAGCTGTGGCACGTGCGTAAACCGCACTCGAATCTTCGTGGTCACATCGCGAGCGATTGTGGCGGAAGTTGTCCGCAGCGGGAATCCATCGAACGACTCAAAAAGGATTCAGCGTAAGTCCCGGGCGTTGGTGTGAATCGGATCTAGGCCGATGGATTCAATCAGAGCCAGACCACTCGAGTGCACGCCGAGCACAGTCAGCTCAGCTGCGCATCGTGACGACGACTGACGGAGGGCTGGTGGAATCGTTCGCGAACTGCACTCAGCCGCGCGGCTGGGTGCGCCGCTTGCGCGACGCCCGCTCGGCGGCGTGGGCGGCTGCTTGCTGGCGGCTGCCAACCTGCAGTTTCTCGAGCAGGTGGTGGACGTGATTCTTGACTGTTGACTGAGAGATGTTCAGGGCGCTCGCGATCGCTTTGTTCGAGAACCCTGGCCGAAGTAAATCGAGCACTTCCCGCTCACGACAGGTGAGCTCCGCACCGAGATCGCCCGCCGGCACGCGGCGATCGGAGACGTCCGCTATCCTGCGGAACAACTCGGCCGCGACACGAGGCGGGCATTGGAGCTCCCCGGCAGCGGCGCGTCGAATCGCGTGCGCGAGGTCATCAATTGAGGCGTCTACCGGCACATAGCCGGCTGCGCCCGCCTCGGCGCACTCGATGATCGTGGTCACGTCTTCATCGATAGCAAATGCGACGGGGCGAGTCTCGGAAGCTTCACTACGCAACGAGCGGAGCAGCGAAAACGAACCGGGCATCGCCATGTCGATCACTGTCACTTCGGGTCGAGCTGTCTGAATGAGCGAGAGCGCCTCAGCCGGGGAGGAGGCCGACCCGATCACGTCGAGCGACGGATACACAGAAAGCGTCGCCGTCAGACCATCACGGTACAGACGCACGTCAGCGACGATGACGACGCGCACGGGTGTTGATGAATCGGGGGTACGAGTCGCCGTTGCGCGTTCTCCCCGTTGAACAGAAACACCAGGACGACCAGTCGAACGGAGTGCACCCATACGAGGGACCGACCGCCGATAAGAATAAGACCTGGCGGTGAGCGCAGCAATAGTACTTTCGCCGAGCTCATGAGTGTTGAGTCGACGAGGGGACGATCTACCCGTTCGAAGACTCAATGGCGAGATCGATTGATGCTTCGTTCACGACTGAAAGAGCATGCCGCCCTCTCCTGTCACCGTGGAACTCTCGGAAAGTGGTCGGGGCGACTGGATTCGAACCAGCGACCCCCTGCGCCCAAGCGTGAAACGACGCGTTTTCCCGCGATTTTCTGCACTTTCCGATTTGGGTGTAACTCCCTGCTGGTGCTAGCGTTCGACGTGTGAGCGTGGTGCCGGTGGTTGCGCGTCGCGGCGTTCAAGCGCTGTCGCGGCGTCACCCCGGTGTCACCCCGGAACGACCTCGCACACGCGAACCTCGGGAAAGCAGAAAGCCATGGCCACCGTCACGCTGACCGCACGGTATCT
>JBPYFA010000139.1:0-5717 GCA_051986585.1 Vicinamibacterales bacterium
GCGGGACGCGTCTTCTCGCAGGTCGAGGCCGAACACCGCCGTCCGGTCGTGCTGCTCGGCAACAGCCCGTGGAAGGCCCTCTTCCCCAACACGGATCCGATCGGCAAGAAGGTCCGCCTCGGCGCCGATGAGTTCACGGTGATCGGCGTCCTCGGCCCTCGGCCCAATCTCGGCGGCCTCGCGCAGGGAGCCGACGACCTCGCGGTCATCCCATACACCACGCACGAGAAATTCTTCGGCAAGGTGTTGAAGGGATCGGTCAAGGTAACGGCCGGCACGTTCAATCCCGCCGTGTTCCGCACCGCCATGGTCGCCGTCGTGCCGCGGGACGACGCGGGCCGCGACCAGGCGATGCGCGAAGTCGAGTCCCTCATGCGGGCGCGCCACTCGCTCAAACTTGATTCGGCCAACGATTTCGATCTGGCGACGCAGGACGCGGCGTTGAAAGTGTGGGATCAGGTCAGCCAGGCGACGTTCCTGGCGCTCGTCGTCATTTCGTCGATCGCGCTCATGGTCGGCGGCATCGGCGTGATGGCGATCATGATGATCTCGGTGACCGAACGCACGCGCGAGATCGGCGTGCGCAAAGCGCTCGGCGCCCGCCGGCGCGAGATTCTGTGGCAGTTTCTCGTCGAGGCCGCCTTCCTGACTTCCACCGGCGGCGTCCTCGGCATCGTCTTCGGCAGCAGCATCGGCCTGATCGTGCATTGGTTGTCCGGATTCCCCGTCTCACTCCCGTGGTGGTCGTTCGCGATTGGCATCGGATTCTCCGCGAGCGTCGGGATCTTCTTTGGATTGTTCCCGGCGATCAAAGCGTCGCGGTTGGATCCGATAGAGGCGTTGAGGTACGAGTAGACAGCTGGAAGCTGCCAGCTTCCAGTTTCCAGCTGCCAGCTACCAGTTTCCAGTTTCCAGTTTCCAGTTTCCAGTTTCCAGCTACCGGTTCGCGGTTGCCAGTTCCCCGTTGCCAGTTCCCGATTGCCAGTTCCCGATTGCCAGTTCCCGGTTGCCAGTTCCCGGTTGCCAGTTCCCGGTTGCCAGTTCCCGATTGCCAGTTCCCGGTTGCCAGTTCCCGATTGCCAGTTCCCGCTTGCCAGTTCCCGCTTGCAAGTTCCCGGTTGCCAGTGCCGTTCCCAGTTTTCAGTTCCGACTTTGAGCCGGCATTGGAGTTGCGCTCCGGCATCACACGCATAAGGAGGCCCAATGCAGGACTATCGAAAACTGGAAGTGTGGAAGAAACCGCACAAACTCGCGCTTGATACGTACACATTTTCTGCGTACTTCAAGGCACCGGAGGCATGGCCGGTTCGGGATCAAATGTTCCGGGCCGCGATATCGGTGCCATCGAACATCGCCGAAGGCGCGGGAAGGGGGTCGAATCCCGATTTCCGGCGATTCCTGTTCCATTCCTTGGGTTCCTGCAACGAACTTGAGTATGATCTCCTTCTTGCGCGGGACCTCAAGTTCCTGCCCCCTGCCTCGCACGCCCGGCTCGCGGGTCAACTGGAAGAGGTTCGGCGTATGCTCTCCGGCCTGATTGAGAGCGTGACGGGCTGATGCCGAGCGCTCCCCTCTGACTGGAAACTGGAAACTGGCAACTGGTAACTGGAAAGCGTCAGCCGAGGGGTTACTCATATGAAGGTTTACGAGGCTCCCAACATTCGAAATATCGCCGTGGTCGGCCATAGCGGCGCCGGCAAGACACAGCTGATTTCGGCGCTGCTGTTCGATGCCGGCGCGGTCAATCGCTTTGGGCGCGTGGACGACGGGACAACGGTGACCGATTACGACGAGGAGGAGATCGCGCGGAAGCACACGCTCGCCGACAGCCTCGCCTACGTCGAGTGGAACAAGCACAAGATCAACCTGATCGATACGCCGGGGATGGCGAACTTTTTGAGCGATGCGCGAGCCGCGCTTCGTGTGTCCGACGGCGCGCTCGTCGTCGTTGACGCAGTTGCCGGCGTCGAGGTCTCGACCGAGAAAGTGTGGGAGGCCGCCGCCGAATACGAAGTGCCCCGCATCGTCGTGCTGAACCGTCTCGACCGCGAACGCTCCAGCCTCGATCGATCGCTCGAGTCGCTGCGCGCCGTTTTCGGGCGCGCGGTCGTTCCGGTGCAGATGCCAATCGGCGAGGAGCGGACGTTCCGCGGCGTCATCGATCTGGTCGCGATGAAAGCGTGGACGTTCGCTGCCGACGGCAGCGGGAAACCGACCGAAGGCGCGATTCCGTCCGAGCTTGAAGGAGCGGCTCAGGCCGCACGCGAAGCGCTGATCGAAATGGTGGCGGAAGCTGACGACTCGCTGATGGAAAAGTTCTTCGACGCCGGCACCCTGACGCAGGACGAGCTGCTGTCGGGCCTGAAGCGTGGCATCAGCGCCGGACGCGTATTCCCAGTGCTCTGCTCTTCGGCAACCGCCAACGTCGGCATGCAACCGCTGCTCGAAGCGATGATCGCCTACGTGCCGTCGCCGGCGGAGCGTGCGCTCAAGGCACGGAAAAAGGGGGACGAGGACATCCAGGTCGAAGCGAAAGCCGACGGACCCACGGCCGCATTCATCTGGAAAACCGTTGCCGATCCGTTCGCCGGGCGGATCACGATGTTTCGCGTCGTGTCTGGCGTGTTGAAGGCAGATTCGACCGTCCACAACCTGACCAAAGACACTCCTGAACGGCTCGGGCACCTCGTGCTGCTGCAGGGCAAGACCCAGTCGTCGGTGCCGGAGATCAGAGCCGGCGACATCGGCGCGGTCGCGAAACTGAAAGAGAGCCAGACCAACGACCTGCTCGCCGACAAGGGCACGAACTTTACACTGGCGGGCACGAAATTTCCGGAACCGGTGATCTCGTACGCGATCGAACCGAAGAGCCGCGGCGACGAAGAGAAAATCAGCACCGCGCTGCATCGCCTGCAGGAAGCGGATCCCACGATCAACTCCTCGCGTGACCCGCAGACCAAGGAATTGCTGCTGGCCGGCCAAGGGCAGTCGCACATCGAAGTCACCGTCGCCAAGTTGAAGCGGCGGTTCGGGGTCGAAGTGAATCTGAAGCTGCCGCGGATCCCGTACCGGGAAACGATCACCGCTCCAACCGAAGCGCACGGCCGTCACAAGAAACAGACCGGCGGGCACGGTCAGTTCGGCGACTGCAAGGTGAAATTCGAGCCGTTGCCGCGCGGCAGCGAGTTCGAGTTCGTCGACGACATCTTTGGCGGTGCCATCCCCAGGCAGTTCATACCGGCGGTCGAGAAGGGCATTCAGGATGCCCGGCTCCGCGGTTTTCTCGCCGGCTACCCGATGGTCGACTTCCGCGCCACGGTCTTCGACGGTTCATTTCACGCCGTCGACTCGAACGAGCTCTCGTTCAAGATGGCAGGATCGCTGGCGTTCAAGGATGGCATGTCCCGCGCGCGGCCGACGCTGCTCGAACCGGTGATGGACGTGGAAGTCTATGCGCCGAGCGATTACGCGGGCGATTTGATGGGCGATCTGAACGGCCGTCGTGGCCGGATCGGCGGGATGGATTCGCGGGGCGCCTCGACCATTATCCGCGCCAAGGTGCCGATGTCGGAGATGCTGACCTACGAACAGCACCTCACATCAGCCACTGGCGGCCGCGGCTCGTATCACATGGAGTTCTCGCACTACGAAGAGGTGCCGTCGCATCTGCACGGCAAGATCATCGCGGCGGCGAAGGCTGAGCGGGGACAGGAAGCGACGGAAGAAGCGTGAGTCTCCAGCTTCCAGCTTCCAGCTTAAAAAGGAAAGGGCCGACTCGCAGCGCGAGATCGGCCCGTTTTTTTTGAGCACTGGAACCTGGTAACTGGCGACTGGAAACTACGCTACGATCCTCCGGCCTTTCTCGGAGCTCTCGTCTGTGCCGCCTTGCCCTTGGTAGTCGCGCGGCCACTGGCCTTGGACTTACCTTCACGTCTGGGCTTGGCCTTCTTCTCGGCGGTCGCGTCCTCGGTACCTTCCTCAGCGCCTTCCGCCTTTTTGCCACGCAGCCGTTCGGCAGCGGCGCGTAACCGTCCGCCCACGCCTTTCGGTTTCGCCTTCTCGGCCGCTTCGGTCTTGTCGGTCTCGGCGTTGGGATTGAACTCGCTCCCGACCAGTTCGATCTGCGCGACTTCCGCGCTGTCGCCGCGACGATAGCCCACCCGGAGAATGCGGGTATATCCGCCAGGACGAGTTTCGAACCGCGGCGCAATCGTGTCGAACAGCTTGCCGACGACGTCGCGATCCTGGATGTCACGCAACACGAGCCGGCGGGCATGAAGCGATTTGCCGTTGGCCTCGCCGCCTGCAATGCCGCGCTTCGCAATCGTGATCAGCCGCTCGACGAAGGGACGAAGCTCCTTCGCCTTGGGAACGGTGGTCTCGATGCGCTCGTGTCGAATGAGCGCTTCGGCCTGGTTGCGAAGCAGCGCGATGCGATGCTCCGTAACCCGGCCGAGTTTACGGTGACTGACTCTGTGACGCATTTCTGTGATCCTTGTATCGCGGTTCGCGACTCGCAGTTCGCCATTCGTAGTCGTGCGCGACGAGCGGCCTATTGGTCCAGCGCGACTTGCGAAGCGCGAATTGTGAACCGCGAATTGCGAATTGCGAACTAGTCCTGCACTGCCGTCGGCTGATCGAGCCGCATGCCCAGGCTCAGGCCCATGCCCGACAGGATTTCCTTGATCTCGTTCAGCGACTTGCGCCCGAAGTTCTTCGTCTTGAGCATCTCCCCTTCCGTCTTCTGCACCAGTTCGCGGATGGTTCGGATGTTCGCGTTCTTCAGGCAGTTGTAGGAGCGGACGGAAAGCTCCAGCTCCTCGACGCTCTTGTCGAGATTCTCATTCGACGCGGCCCGCGGCGTGTCGGCCGCCGCATCCTGCGGCACGTCGCCGACATCTTCGAGGTTGATGAAGATGTTCAGATGGTCGCGAATCAGCTTGGCCGAAAGCGAGACGGCGTCGCGCGGCGTCACCGAACCGTTCGTCCAGACGTCGACGGTCAGCTTGTCGTAGGCGGTGGTCTGGCCGAGGCGCGCCGCCTCGACGAGATAATTCACCTTCTTGATCGGCGAGTGCACGGAATCGATCGGGATCCAGCCGATGCCGAGATCCTCATCGAAGTTCTTGTCCGCCGAGACGTAGCCGCGGCCGCGCTTCACGCGCAGCTCCATGTGCAGCTTGCCGTTTTCGGCAACCGTCGCGATGTGCGCATCCGGCTCGAGGATCTCGACGTCCGCGTCGGTCTCGATGTCGCGCGCCTTGACCTCGCCCGGCTTGTCGATTCGCAGATAGAGCGTCTTGGTCGAATCGACGTGCATCTTGAGCGGCACCTGCTTGAGGTTCAGGATGATGTCGGTTGCGTCTTCCACCACGCCCGGAATCGGCGAGAACTCGTGCAGCACGCCGTCGATCTTGACCGCGGTCACCGCCGCCCCCTCGATCGAGGACAGCAGCACGCGCCGAAGCGCGTTGCCAACCGTCGTTCCAAACCCGCGCTCGAACGGCTGCGCGTAGAAACGTCCGAACCGCTCAGTGAGCGTTTCCCGCTCGAACTCCAGCCGCTTGGGCCGCTGAAAACCTTTCCACAACATGTTCTTGGTACCTTTCAGATCAGACGCCCGAACCTGAGCGCCCGCCGGACCTGCCGTTTCGCTCCCCGCCTCCCACCGCAGGTCCGGGAAGGCTGCGGGCGGGGAGCTACTTACTTGCTATACA
>JBPYFA010000140.1:0-11951 GCA_051986585.1 Vicinamibacterales bacterium
ACGAAGCGAACTGGCGGAAGGCGCGATCAGGTTTTGGCAGTTTCCGGGATTCCTGAGGCGCTGCAGCGAGTGGCGGAGGACCTGAACAATCAGTATCTCGTCACCTACGGTCATCCCGAGCGTCTCATTCCCGCCGACAAACTTCAGGTCACGGTATCGAGGCCGGGCGTTACCGTACGAGCCCGCACCAAGGTATCAGGACGATGACCATCCGGCGTGTACTTCTGTTGATCGTGTCGCTCGGCTGCGCGACGACGATCGGTGTTGCTGCGCAGCAGGGCCGATTCCGATCCGGCATCGAGCTCGTGTCGCTCAACGTGACGGTTACCGAAGGCTCCACCTCCAAATACGTGACCGGCCTGACGCAGGATGATTTCGAGGTCTTCGAAGACGGGGCCAAGCAGTCGCTCAGCTTCTTCTCCGCGGTGCAGTCGCCGATCGCGCTCGCGATTCTGCTCGACACCAGCAACAGCATGGAGGACAAGCTGGCGACGGCGCAGGAGGCAGCGACCGGCTTCGTCCGCCGGATGAAGAAGGACGACGTCATGGAGGTCGTCGAGTTCAACAGTCAGGTGCGAGTGCCGCAGCCGTTCACCAACGACGTGAACGCGCTCGAACGGGCGATTCGCGCGACGAGCGTGAACGGCTCGACGTCGCTCTACAACGCGGTCTACGTCTCGCTGCGATCGCTCAAAGATGAAAAGGCCAAGAACGCGGAAGAGATCCGGCGACAGGCCATTGTCGTCCTGTCGGACGGCGATGATACGTCGAGCGTGATTGAGTACGACGACGTGCTGGATCTGGCGAAGCGATCGGAAACCGCGATCTATGCCATCGGCCTGCGAACCCCGGAGACCGGGCGCGGCAAATTCAAAGAGGCGGAGTTCGTGCTGCGGCAGCTGTCACAGGAGACAGGCGGACGTGTATTCTTCCCGACGTCAATCGCGGAACTGCCGAAAATCTACGAGCAGATCTCGGAGGAACTGGCGAGCCAGTACACGATGGCGTATTCCTCGAAGAACCCGATGCACAACGGCGCCTGGCGCCGAATCGATGTGCGGGTCAACAAGCAAGGGCTGACTGCGCGGACTCGGCGCGGCTACTACGGTCCATCTGCCGGCCAATAGGCCATGCACCTGCTGCCGCTCCTGCTGTATGCCGCCGCCGCTGCCGCGTACGTCGCCCATTTCGCGTGGCGCGATCCCCGCGTCGGCCGGTTGGCGACGGGCCTGATCGCAGGCGGCGTGCTCGCGCATACATTCCTGATCGGCATGCAGACGGTGCAGGCCGGCCATGCACCGCTGGTCGGAACGAGCGCTGCCATCTCCGCGTTCGTCTGGCTCCTCGGTTTGTCGTACCTGTACGTCGAGCTGACATCGGATGAGCGCTCGATGGGCGCGTTCGTCGCGGTGCTGCTGGTCGCGCTCGATGTGATTCCAGCGCTCAATCCGGCGGTTTCTCCACGCCCACCGGTGCTGCAAAGCCCGCTCTTCACCATCCATGTGATGTCGCTGCTATTCGCTTATGCGAGCTTCGCGCTGGCGTGCGTGCTGGGCGTGACCTACGCACTGTTGTTCAAGGAGATCAAAGCCAAGCAGCTGGGGTTCTTCTATACCCGGCTGCCGCCGCTGGCCTCGCTCGACCTCATGAACAGCCGCGCGACGACGGTTGGCTGGATGTTTTTGACCATTGGCGTTCTGGTCGGCGGCATCTGGGCGTGGCAGGTCAAGGGATCGCCGGATCCGCGGGTCCAGGCAATGTCGCTCGCCGACCCCAAGATCCTGGTGGCGCTTGTGTCCTGGGGGATTTACTCGTTCGCGTTATTCGCGCGAAAGGCCGCCGGCTGGAGCGGCCGGCGCGCCGCGTACCTGTCCGGGATCGCATTCGCGATCGTTCTGCTCAATTTCGTTCTGGTCGGCTATTTCCTGACCGCAAGCCACAACTTCTAGTGATGCGCCTCTTCGCAGTCGGATTGAGTCACCGGACCGCGCCTGTCGAGTTGAGGGAATGCGTCGATTTCGCCCGCAAGGGAATCGAGGCCGCACTGGGCGAACTGGGATCGCGCGGCATCGCCCGCGAGCTGGTTGTGCTCTCGACCTGCAATCGCGCCGAAATCTACGTCGTCGGAGACAGCGATGAGACTGCGGAGCAGGTCGGACGTTTCTTCAGTGAATATCATGAGGTTTCACACGAGGAAGTCAGGCAGCATCTCTACGTGCACCGTGGGCCTGACGCGGCGCGCCACCTGTTCAGGGTTGCCGCCGGGCTCGACTCGCTGGTAGTTGGCGAACCTCAGATTCTCGGACAGGTGAAAGCGGCGTACGGTGTGGCAAGCGATCGTCAATTCACCGCGGCGCTGACCAATCGGCTCTTTCATTCGGCATTCACCGTCGGCAAGCGCGTGCGCTCAGAGACCGGACTCGGCGAAGGGGCGGTGTCGGTCAGCTACGCAGCGATCGCGCTGGCAAAAAAGATCTTCGGAGATTTGAAAGGACGGACCGTCCTGATTCTGGGTGCCGGCGAGATGGCCAAGCTGACCGGCATCCATCTGCAATCGCAGCACGTCAGGCAGATCACGATCGCGAGCCGGACGCTTCAGACGGCGCAGAACCTGGCCGCCCGGCTCGATGGTACGGCGGTGCCATGGGACCAGGTCGATCAGGCGCTCGCAGCCGCCGATATCGTGGTCACTGCGACCGGCGCATCGGAACCGGTTCTGTCTCGTGCGCGGGTCGAGCGCGCGATGCGACATCGACGGAACCGGCCGCTGTTCGTCATCGATATCGCCGTGCCGCGCGACGTCGAGGCTTCGGTCGGGCAGCTCGATCAGGTGTTTCTCTACAACATCGACGACCTGCGAACGATCGTGCAGGAGAACCTCGCCCGCAGAGGCGCAGAGCTGGCGCGCGCCGAATCGATCATCGATGAAGAAGTGGCCAGGTATACGGCGTGGATGCAATCGCGCGAGATCGTCCCGACGGTGGTCGCCCTGCGTCAGCGGTTCGAGATGATTCGACGGGCGGAGCTCGAACGGCTCGAACCGAAGCTGTCCGGGCTTCCACCGGAAGCCCGCTCCCGGGTCGATGAGATCACGCGGCTGATCGTCGAGAAGCTGCTCCTGACGCCGACCGAACAGCTGAAGTCGGTGAGCGACGAGGCGATGATCGTGGCGTATGCCGACGCGCTGAATCGGTTGTTCCGGCTGGCGCAGGACAAGGACAAGGGCCAGGTCGCCCCGGAGGAAGAATCCGAGGTCTCGTCTTGAAGCGGCGCAAGATCGGCACGCGTGGAAGCGCGCTCGCTCTGTGGCAGGCGAAGACCGTGGCGTCACGACTGGAAGCCAGAGGCGTAGCGACGGAAGTCGTCGTGATCAAGACCGGCGGCGATCGACTACAGGATGCGCCGCTGTCGGAGGCCGGTGGCAAGCGGCTGTTTGTGAAAGAGATCGAAGACGCACTGCTGGCTGGCGATGTCGATTTGGCCGTACACAGCGCCAAGGATATGTCGGCGCTGCTGCCCGACGGCCTGGTGATCGCGGCCGTTCTGCCGCGCGAAGATCCGCGCGACGCGCTGGTCCTGGCGCAGGGCACGACGGTGGTCGATTTCGAGAGCGCGCTTGCGCACATTGGCGAAATGCCGACCATTGCGACCGGCAGCGTCCGCCGGATTGCGCAGCTGACCTCGTTGCTTCCGCACGCGAAGTTCACACCGATTCGTGGAAACGTGGACACGCGGCTGCGCAAGCTCGATGGCGGAGAGTGCGAGGCGCTGATCCTGGCGGCGGCCGGCCTGCGGCGGCTCGGCCTCGAATCGCGGATCTCGGCGGCGATCCCGCTTGACGTGTGCATTCCGTCACCGGGACAGGGTATCGTTGCGATTGAAACGCGCGACGACGATCGCGAGACACGAGAGGTCGTCGCGACGATCACGGATGCCGCCGCAGCGGCGTCGGTCGCCGCCGAGCGGGCGGTCGTGACCGCGCTCGGAGGCGGCTGTCAGCTCCCGCTCGGTGCCATCGCGGTACATGAGCCGGGCGGCGTCTCGCTGAGCGCGGTTGTCGCCTGGCCAGATGGCCATGGTGCGATTCGGCGCGCGGCGAGTGGGACGGCTGCTGAAGCCGAAGCGCTTGGAGCGCGGGTCGCCGAGGACCTCGTCGCGGCGGGCGCCGCCGAGATTCTCGCGTCGGTGAGAAACGGGGCGACGCCATGAAACAACCATGCGTCTATCTCGTCGGTGCGGGTCCAGGAGATCCGACCCTCATCAGTGTGAGAGGGCAACGGTACCTCGAAGCCGCTGATGTCGTGATCTACGACCATCGCGTGCATGCACGGCTGCTGCGCGGCGCGCGTCCCGATGCCGAGCGCATCGACGTCGGCCCCGCCGCACCGAAGCCGCTGGAGCAGGATGCCATCTGCTTTCTGCTCGCGGAGAAAGCGCGCGATGGCAAGACCGTCGTGCGGTTGAAATGGGGGGATCCCTTCGTCTTCGACAGCGGCGGCAAGGAAGCCCTGTTCCTGCACGAGCAGGGGGTGCCGTTCGAGGTCGTGCCGGGAATCCCGGTGTCCATCGGCGGCACCGCCTACGCAGGCATTCCGGTCACGTATCCGGAAGCCGGCGACGTCCTCACCGTCGTGCGCGGGCACGAGCACGAGTCCGACATCACGGCCAACGACGAGTGGTCGGGGCTTGCCGCGATCGCCGGACCGATTGTGTGTTATGCCGGCAAGCGCCAGGTTCAGGCGATGAGCGCAGCGCTCATCTCTCACGGACGGGCACCGGACGAAGCAGCCGCGCTGATCTACGACGCGACGCTACCGTCTCAACGAACGGTAGAGGGGACGCTCGAAACCATCGGCACGATCGCCGAGGCGGATCGCCCTGGTTTGATGGTCATCGGTGCCGTCGCCGGGCTGCGTTCGCACCTGCGTTGGTTCGACAATCGGCCGCTCTCCGGACGGCGCATCGTGGTCACTCGATCTCGGGAGCAGGCGACCGATCTGATCGACATGCTGGAAGAGCGCGGCGCCGAGGCAATCGCCGCACACGCCATCCGAATCGCTCCACCCGAAAATCCCGAGCCGCTGGAAGCTGCCTGCAAGGCCGCCGGCACCTTTGACTGGATCATCTTTGCGAGCGCAAATGCGGTGGATTACTTCATGCGCCGGCTGCTGGCGAACGGCGACGTCCGCGACCTGCATGGCGTCCGGCTGTGCACGGTCGGCCCGTCGACCGCTTCGCGGTTGCAACGATATGGGATTCGCGTCGATCTGACACCCGCGGAATTCCGATCCGATGCGCTGCTCGATGCGCTCAAAGCCTCGGGCAGCCTTAAAGGCCAGCGGATTCTCATTCCGCGCGCGAACATCGCGCGCGATCGGCTGGCAGAAGACTTGCGCGATGCGGGAGCCGACGTCGTCGACGTCGTCGCCTATCGCACGATTCCGGGCAACGTCGAGCGCGGGGGCGAGTACGACATTTACCGGCTCTTGCTCGATCGACAGATTGATGCGGTCACTTTTGCCAGCGCTTCCGCGGTTCGCAATTTCGTCTCGATGCTCGGACAGGAGGACCAGGCCGCGGATTTGCTGCGATCGACCGTCGTCGCCTCGATCGGTCCGGTGACGGCCGAGGCTGCCCAGCAGCTGGGAATTCAAACCACCGTGATGCCGGCGCGATATACCATTCCCGATCTGGTCGATGCGCTCGTCGACCATTTCTCCGAATCAGTTCGGACGTGATGTATGACTACCAGGACGCAATCGGATACGCCACGGGGTGCCCACGCCCATGGCGCTCAGACCACCACTGATCTCCTCCGTCGACGGCCGCGACGGCTTCGCCGGAGCCCAGCCATGCGAGCGCTGGTCCGGGAAACGCGGCTCTCGACCGAGAACTTCATCTACCCGCTGTTCGTGTGCCCGGGAGAAGGCGTACGGCGCGAGGTTGGATCGATGCCGGGCGTGTTCCAGCTCTCAGTGGATCAGGCGGTAAAGGAAGCCGCTGCCGCCAAGGCTGACGGCGTTCCCGGCGTGCTGCTCTTCGGGCTGCCGGATCAGAAGGACCTGGTCGGCACGTCGGCCTACGATCCTGAGGGACCGGTGCAGATGGCAGTGCGCGGGATCAAGCAGGAGGTTCCCGGCGCGCTCGTGATCACCGATGTTTGCCTGTGCGAGTACACGTCGCACGGGCATTGCGGCATCATCGTGGACGACGAGATCGCCAACGACGTGACGGTGGAGCAGCTCACCCGGGCGGCACTGTCGCATGTGGTCGCGGGGGCCGACGTGGTCGCGCCGTCCGACATGATGGATGGCCGTGTCGGCCGGATTCGCGGCGCGCTGGACGAAGCCGGTTTCACCCAGACGGCGATCATGTCGTATGCGGCGAAGTACTGCTCAGCATTCTACGGACCGTTTCGGGAAGCCGCTGATTCGGCGCCGGCATTCGGCGACCGCCGGTCACATCAAATGGATCCAGCCAACGTCGAGGAAGCGCTCCGTGAAGTGGCGCTCGACATCGAGGAAGGTGCCGACATCGTGATGGTCAAACCGGCACTGTCCTATCTCGACGTGATCGCGCGGGTGAAAGCGGAGTTCGGATATCCGACCGCCGCCTACCACGTGAGCGGTGAGTACTCGATGCTGAAGGCGGCGGCACGAAACGGCTGGATCGACGAGCCGCGGGCGATGATGGAAACGCTGACATCGATTCGCCGCGCCGGCGCCGACATCATCATCACGTATTACGCGCGGGAAGCGGCGAGGGCGCTAGGGTAAATGGCGCTAGGGTAAATGCTGAAGGTTGAATGCTGAATGTTGAATGGTCGTCTTCGATCGCCAATCAGCAATCCTTTCATTCAGCATTCAGAACTTAGCATTCAGCACTTACATGGTCACTCACCCATAACTCACCTTGGAGGCAGAGATGCGGAAGATCACACTGTTGCTCGTGGCGAAGGTTGAATGCTGAATGTTGAATGCTCGTCTTCGATCGGCAATCGGCAATCAGCAATCCTTTCATTCAGCATTCAGCACTTAGCATTCAGCACTTACATGGTCACTCACAGATAACTCACCTTGGAGGCAGAGATGCGGAAGATCACACTGTTGCTCGTGGCGCTGGTGACGATCCTGACGGTCAGTGCGTATGCGGCGGCGAAGAGTTATCAGTTCACCGGCGTGGTAAAAACGGTCGAAGGGGATACGTTCACCGTCCAGAAAAGCGCCTCCGAGACATGGGAATTCAGCAAGGATGCCTCGACCAAGGGGACGGTCAAGGTGGGCGACAAAGTCACGGTCAAATACAAGATGATTGCCACCGAGATCACGCCGAGCGCGGCGGCGGCACCAGCGAAGAAGAAGTAGTCGACGGCGAGCGTGCACTACCTCCTCTTCTACGACGTCGTTCCTGATTACGTGGAACGGCGGGCCCAGTTCAGGGACGAGCATCTCTCGCTGGCGTGGGACGCCCACGCCCGGGGAGAGCTCGTCCTCGGCGGCGCGCTCGACGAACCGGTCGACGGCGCCGTGCTGCTCTTTCGCGGCGACTCGCCCGCAGCGGCCGAGAGCTTCGCAGCGCGCGATCCGTATGTCCGCAACGGGCTGGTGACTCGCTGGCGCGTAAGGAAATGGCGCACGGTGGCCGGCGCTGATGCGGCGACTCCCGTGCGCGCAGGCAGCTGACGCGGTAAGTGCAGGTCGGACGGCCTTCCCTCAGAGCGACCGAAGCGCGTCGAGTGGCTCGATTCGTGAGGCGCGACGCGCAGGCAGATAACACGCCGCGCCGGCCATCATCGCGAGAAACAGCAGGACGAGCAGATACGTCAGCGGATCGATAACGCTGACGTCGAACAGGAATTGCCGCAGCAGCCGGCCGAGAACAACCGCCCCGACAATCCCCACCGCCACACCAATCGCGAGCAACCGAATCCCGCCGGCGAAGACGAGCCGAACGACCTCTCGGCCGCCGGCACCGAGCGCCATCCGTACGCCGATCTCGCGCGTACGGTGCGCCACGTCGTAAGCCATCACCGCATACAGACCGAGCGACGCAAGACAGAGAGCGAGGAGGCCGAGGATCGTCGACGCCATCGCGGCAACGCGTGACGGCAGAATCCACAACCGCAGCAGCGCGTCGAGCGGCGTGACTGTGAAACGCACGCCGGCATCGACCGCGTGCGCGCGCACCCGCAACACGTTTGCGAGCGACTGTGGATCCCCGCTCGCCCGAGCGATCACGTGCAGGTCCCTCGCGTCACCGAGTCCGTGCGGGAGATACAGCGACAGCTCCTTTTCCCGCCACAGTGAAGCGTTGGAGGTATCGCGGACGACACCGATGATCGTGAGCGGGACTGGAACAATCCGGGCATCAATTTTTCGACCAATCGCGTCGACACCAGGCCAGAACCGCGCGGCAAGCCCCTCGCTGATGATCGCCACGGGCGCACCCTCGTCGTCTTCAGCGTTCGAGAACGTGCGGCCCTTCGTCACTACGATGTCCAATGTCGAGAAATAGCCGCGCGAAACGAACGTCGTCGTGCACCCGACCTCTCCCCCGTGTGCTTCCGGCCACACCGTAGTCCGGCGCACCCCGCCGTGCAGAGGCACGTGCGACGTTAGCGCCGCCGCTCCACCTGTCACCGTAGCGGCATCGCCGAGTGCGCGATTGAACTCTCCGGCGCGCTGCGCCGAGTAGCCGAGACGGCGAAGATCGTACTCAGTAAAGAGGACGCCGGACGTGCGGAAGCCGACATCCAGAGCTCGTGCATGTTGCAGGGCTCGCGCCAGCAGTCCGGAACTAACGAGCAGCACAAGACACACCGCGATCTGCAGAACCACGAGCGCGCGTCGCACGCGCGTGGGACGCAGGCCCAATCCAAGCATTGCGCCACCGTCTTGAAGCGAAGCGTTCAGATTCGCTGCGGAGGACTGCAACGACGGCGCGAGCCCGAGCAACACGCCAGCAACACACGCGAGCCCCAGGGAGTAGCCGAACACGCGAAGGTCCGGCGTGAGGTCGAGGACGACGGTGCCCCACTCCTCAGGCACAAACGAGAGTCCGAACGGATAGAGAATCTGCAGCGTCCACGTCGCCAGCAGCAGTCCCAGTACGCCGCCGGCGAAGCTGATAACCATGCTTTCACCCATCAGGTGTCGCACGATGCGCCAGCGTGTGGCGCCGATCGCGAGTCGCACTGCGATCTCCTTCTGCCGGCTGCTCGTTCGAGCGAGCACCAGGTTGCCGACATTCGCACACGCGATCGCGAGCACCAGGGCGACCATCGAAAGCACGAGAACAATCAAGGGCCGGATGCCCGCATCCAGGGTGAAGAACGTGCCCGGCGCGACCGTCACCGCTGAAGGGCGATCCCGACCAGGAAAGGCGGCGGCCAGCTGTGATGCCGTGGTCGAGAGCGCCGCTGCCGCGTTGGCTCTGGACACGTGGGGCTTGAGGCGCGCAATCACGAGCAGCCAAGAAGACGAACGATCGCGGATCAGATCGTCGGGCGGAAGCACCGTCGCCTGCGCGGACGTTGTCACCCAGACGTCCGGCGAAAGCGGTTCCGTGCCGCTGAATCGTGACGGACCGACACCGATGATGGCGAACCGCCGGCCGTTGATGACGATCGACGAACCAACGATTGCGGGATCCGAAGCGAACCTGCGTCGCCAGAGCGAATGACTGATCACTGCCAGTGTATCGCCGGCAGACCCGTCGTCGGCTGGCACGAACACGCGTCCGACGGATGGTTCGATGCCAAGCAGCGTGAAGTAATTCGGAGCGACCACATACGCCAGCAGGTCTTCCGCATCGGCGCCGCCGATGCGAGCAGTTACGCTGGATGGAATGTAGGCGGTTGTCCCATCCAGCACTGGCGACGCCTTGTAATCGAGGTAGTCCTGGTAGGAGAAGAGATTCTGGCGATGACCGTGTGCGTCCACGGGATACAACCGCACCACGCGATCGGCGTCACGAACCGGCATTGGCCGAAGGGCCAACGAGTTGAGCAACGTGAACACGATCGTGTTAACCGCGATCCCAACCGCAAGTGTCACCACGGCCGATGCCGTGAACAACGGCGATCGGATGAGTGCCCGAACCGCGTATCGGAGATCTCTGATCACGAATCGTCCCCCTCGACGCAGAACTATCCGGAGCAGCGTAACACCGAGCACCTCTGACAGGTGAATTGTCGGCCCTCGCGGCACCCCTGGCACCCACAGCACCCCTGGCACCCATAGCACCCCTGGCACCCCTGGCACTCCTGGCACCCAAAAGTGTTATCGTCGCCAGATGTTCGCCAGCAAACGTACTCGCTATTCGCGTTCAGCGCAGCTTTTCGCTGCCGCGTCTCGTATTCTGCCGGGCGGCGTCGACAGCCCGGTCCGCGCTTTCAAGGCGGTCGGGGCCACTCCGCTCTTCATCGTCCGCGGCCGCGGGGCGCAGATTGAAGACGCCGACGGACGGACCTATATCGATTACGTGATGTCGTGGGGACCCCTCATTCACGGGCACGCGCCGAAGGGGTTGCTGAAGGCACTCGCGCAGGCGGCATCGCGCGGCACCAGCTTCGGCGCGCCCACCGAACTCGAGACGCGGCTCGCTCAGCGCGTGGCGATGCTGATGCCGTCCATGGAACGCGTTCGTTTCGTCAGCTCAGGAACTGAGGCGGCGATGAGCGCGGCGCGCGTAGCACGGGCGGCGACTAGCCGCGACAAGATCATCAAGTTCGCCGGCTGCTATCACGGCCACGCCGATTCATTTCTGGTACAGGCCGGATCAGGGGCCACGACCCTAGGCGTGCCGACCAGCCCTGGGGTTCCAGGCGCTGCGGCCGCGGATACGCTCGTCGCCCGGTACAACGACATTGATTCGGTGCAGGAGCTGGTGAATCAACACAGCGGGCAAGTTGCGGCTGTGTTTGTCGAGCCGATTGCCGGCAACATGGGACTGGTGCCGCCAATCGACGGGTTTCTGCAGCGCCTGCGAGCGTTGTGCGACCGCGAAAGAATTCTGCTCATCTTCGACGAAGTGATTTCAGGATTCCGCGCAGCGGCAGGCGGAGCGCAACGACTCTACGACGTCCGGCCCGATCTCACGTGTCTGGGGAAGATCATCGGTGGAGGACTCCCCGTCGGCGCGTACGGCGGAAGCATCAAGCTGATGGAGCTCGTCGCGCCGGCTGGTCCTGTCTATCAAGCGGGCACGCTCTCAGGCAACCCGCTGGCGATGACGGCTGGCCTGTGGTCGCTGAGCGAACTTTCTCCCCGTCTCTACAAACATCTTGCAAAGCTGGGCGCGCAGCTGGCCGGCGGACTAGCCGATGCGGCACGCACGGCGAAGGTTCCGCTTCAGGTGAATGCGTTCGGATCGCTGCTGACGCCGTTTTTCACCGATCGTCCGGTTCGCGATTACGAATCGGCGGTCGCCTCCGACAGCGCAGCTTATGGTCGATTCTTCCGCGCGATGCTCGCTCGCGGAATTTATCTGCCGCCATCGCAGTTCGAAGCGTGGTTTTTGTCTGGAGCGCACACCCCGCGCCACGTCGATCAGACGATCAAAGCGGCGCGGGATGCCATGAAGGAGGTCTAGCGGATCGCGGGCGGAGTATCGAGGCGCACGCGCAGGATCGTGCCGGACGGTACGGTGACGTCCTTCCCTTCGGTTGCGGCAATCGTGCCGCCGCCGCCGATCAGAACGCCGAGCAACGCCCCCTTCGCGCCACCGATGATTCCGCCGATGATGGCGCCCACGCCTGCCCCGGCGCCGATCTTTCCAACCTCACCCTTGATGCCTTCGCTCTCGAGCGCCTGCGTCACCGTACCCCGCATCGGGTAGCTGCGCCCATGAATCGTGATCTGGTCGAACGCGACCGTGAGGCTGCCTTTCCGTTCGGTGCGCGTTGCCTTTGTGACCGAGCTGATCACGCCGCGCAGTGTCGATCCGGCAGG
>JBPYFA010000141.1:0-4765 GCA_051986585.1 Vicinamibacterales bacterium
CCGCGGATCCGCTGGCTGAACGAGGCCAGAGCGTGTTCATGGACCACGGCTGCGTCGTGTGCCACACGATTCGCGGCACCGACGCCCACGGCCTGGTCGGCCCGGACTTGACCCATGTGGGAGCGCGGTATGCGATTGCGGGCAACTCGTTACCCAACGAACCCGGGTACTTCGAGGCGTGGGTCGTTCACGCGCAGTCACTCAAGCCTCGTGCGCGCATGCCCGACATCGGTGGCCTTTCCGGCGACGACCTGCAGGCCTTGACCCATTATCTGGAGGGACTCAAATGAAGCGGCTCCACACGCCGGCGGCGGCGTTTCTTGGGCTGATGGTGGCGGCAGCGATCAGCGGTTGTTCGAAAGCCGAATCTCAGCAAACGACCCCGACGACCCAGCCTGGCAGTTCGGCCGAGCAGAGCCGCGGATCGCAACCGGGTGCGGCGAAAGCGGATTGCAGCAATCTTCCTTCGGTCGACGACTTGAAGAAGTGGCTGCGATCGACGCCATCGGAAAGCGAAGCAGGCGGATTGATGTCCGGGAAGAGAGAATGGGCGACGGTTGTGAATCGTCAGGGAGAGATTTGTGCGACGGCGGTAGCCACCGACGATCCGGCGAGCGCGTGGCCTGGCAGCCAGTCGATCTCCAAAGCGAAGGCATACACGGCCAATGCCTTCAGCACCGACGATGCGCCGTTGTCGACTGCGCGACTGTACACGCTGACACAGCCGGGGCACTCGCTGTGGGGCGTCGCTCAGCCGAACCCGTTCAGTCCCGAATGCCTCGTTTCACCATCCGATTCGGAAAAGACGAAAGGGAAGATCTGCGGCGGCGCGATCGCCTTCGGCGGCGGTGTTCCGCTCTACCGCAATCAGACCCGAGTCGGCGGCCTTGGCGTCAGCGGCGATACGGCATGCGCCGATCATGAAATTGCCAAACGCATCCGGCATGCTGCCTCGCTCGATCCGGCGAAGGGCGAGTTCGCCGACGACATCACGTTCAGCAGCGTCGATGGGCCGTCGCAGTTCTCGCACCCGCTCTGCGCGAACACCTGGCGCAACGGGAAGAAAGTCGGCGACGAGGCCAAAGCCACGGGCTATTAGACGTGCGTCACGCCAGCGCCGCTCGCACCGCGCGCCGCACAGCTTCTGTCGTGAAGCCGTACACGATGTGCGCGGCAAACGCTGAGGCATGAGTGGTCACCGGCGTGTCGGATGGCGATCCGGACAACCCGAGCACCGGAACTGCCAGTTCGTCGGCGGCAAGCCAGAGTGCCGCGCCGAAAGGAGCTCCCCATCCGCCGGAACTCTTCGGATTCAGCTCGGCGGCAATCCCGTAGAGCGCTCCCATGGTTGAGCCGAACACGTAGTGCACGGCAGGCCCTGCGATCGTCTTCTCTTTCTGGCTGAGTGGATGATCAGCGACCGTTTCCGAAATCGCCGACGCCGCCTTCACTGTCGCGTCTTCTGCATTCTTTTCCCATTGGGCATTGCCTGAAACGTTCTCCGTTAATTTCGATACGCCGGACTGGAACTGATTCATCACCCAAGCGGCGAGCAGCCCGCCAGCCGCGCCTGCGATGGCGCCCTTCCACTGGCTCGACCATTTGTTGCCGCTGTTCATCGGCCTGTCGTCGCACGCTGTCAATTCGTTGAACTCGATATACATGCGCTTCTCCCTTTGCCCGATCGATTGCAAGACGGCTGACGTGGACGGAAGACATGGCGTGGCATTTACCTTGCGACAAAAGATCGGCATGTCTCGTACAGTTGGCGATTTCATCATCGCGCGCCTCGCCGAATGGGGCGTCACGCGCATTTACGGCTTCCCCGGGGATGGCATCAACGGCATCCTTGGCGCGCTCGAACACGCACAGGACCGCGTGCGGTTCGTTCAGTCACGCCATGAAGAAATGGCAGCCTTCATGGCCTGTGCACACGCGAAGTTCACCGGCCAGGTGGGCGTGTGTCTCGCGACATCGGGGCCGGGCGCTATCCACCTGCTGAATGGTCTGTACGACGCGCAGATGGACCACCAGCCGGTCGTCGCGATCGTCGGCCAGTCGGCTCGTTCGGCAATGGGCGGCAGCTATCAGCAAGAAGTCGATCTGGTGTCGCTCTTCAAAGATGTGGCGCACGAGTACGTCCAAATGGCGACGGTGCCCGAGCAATTTCCTCACCTGATCGATCGGGCGATGCGCATCGCTATTGTCGAGCGCACGGTCACGTGCATCATCGTGCCTGGCGATCTGCAGCAGGTCGAGGCGGTCGAGCAGCCGCCCGACGCTCACGGGACCATCCATTCGGGAATCGGTATCTCGCTTCCGCGTATCGTTCCTCGAGAGGAAGACTTGCAGCGTGCCGCTCGGCTGCTGAACGAAGGCACCAAGGTGGCCATGTTGGTCGGTGCCGGCGCCCTTGCCGCAACGGATGAAGTGATCGAAGTGGCGGAGGTGCTCGGCGCCGGCGTCGCCAAGGCGCTGCTCGGCAAGGCGGCAGTACCCGACGAGTATCCATTCGTAACTGGAGCGATTGGCCTGCTCGGCACGCGCGCCAGCTACGACATGATGCGCGAGTGCGACACGTTGCTGATGGTTGGCACCAACTTCCCTTACAGCGAGTTCCTGCCATCGCCCGGCCAGGCACGCGCCGTTCAGATCGACATCGACGGACGCCTCGTCGGCATCCGATACCCGACGGAAATCAACCTGATTGGCGACAGCGCCGAAACGCTGCGCGCGCTGCTGCCACTCCTCCAGCGGAAGACCGATCGTAGTTGGCGCGAAACAATCGAGCGAAACGTGGCCGATTGGTGGCAGGTGCTGGAAGGGCGAGCCATGCACGACGCGAATCCGATCAACCCGCAGCGGGTGTTCTGGGAGCTCTCGTCGCGCCTGCCCGATGAGTGCATCCTTTCGGCTGACTCTGGTACTACGGCGAGCTGGTATGCACGCGACCTGAAGTTCCGGCGTGGCATCATGGGCTCGCTGTCGGGAACGCTCGCGACCATGGGGCCCGCAGTACCCTACGCGATCGCGGCAAAATTCGCGTATCCGGATCGGGTCGTCATTGCGCTCGCGGGTGATGGCGCGATGCAGATGAACGGCATCAACGAGCTGATCACGATTGCGAAGTACTGGCGCGAGTGGAGCGATCCAAGGTTGGTCGTGCTGGTATTGAACAATCGCGACCTGAATATGGTGACGTGGGAAGAGCGCGTGCTGGCGGGCGATCCCAAGTTCGAGGCCTCCCAGGACATTCCCGATCTCAGATACGAAGAGTACGCCAACATGCTTGGATTGGGCGGCGTGCGCATCGAAAAGCCGGAGGACATCGGCCCAGCATGGGACCGTGCGCTCAGCGCCGACCGGCCCTTCATCATCGATGCCGTTACCGATCCGAACGTGCCGCCACTGCCGCCGCACATCACCCTGGAGCAAGCGAAGTCATTTACATCGGCGATCTTGAAGGGGGACGTGGAGACGCTGGGACTCTTGAAGCAGACGCTGAAGGAGATGACCGCCTCGATCAAGGGAGGGCGAAAGTAGAGATCAGTTTCCAGTTGCCAGCTTCCAGTAGGATGTGGAAGCTGGGAGAGCAGAGTTGCGGAAGCCCTGAACATGCCGGATTCATACGACGCCATCGTGATTGGCGTTGGCGGGATGGGCAGCGCCGCCCTGCTTCATCTCGCCCAGCGGCATGCACGTGTGCTGGGGCTCGAGCAATTCCAAATCCCGCACGAGCTTGGGTCGTCTCACGGCCTGACGCGCATCATCCGCCTGGCCTACTGGGAGCATCCCGCCTATGTCCCGCTCCTCCGTCGCGCGTATGCGCTCTGGCGTGAGCTCGAACAGTCCGCCGGAGAACCGCTCCTCGTGACAACAGGGAGCGTGGATGCTGGAACGCCCGATGGCCGCCCGATTCGGGGCGCGCTCGAGGCTTGCCAACGGTTCGACCTTCCCTATGAACTGCTCGCCGGTTCAACGGTCCGGCAACGGTTCCCTGGCTACCGGTTGCCCGATCAATTCGTCGCGCTGTTCCAACCCGACGGGGGCTTTTTGCTTTCCGAACGCTGCATCGTCGCACATGCAAACGCCGCAGTCCGCCTTGGCGCAACGGTGCATACGAACGAACGCGTGATTGACTGGGAAGCGCTCGGAGACGGGGTGCTGGTTCGAACCGATCGATCGACCTATACCACTCGCCGCCTCGTGATCACGGCCGGACCGTGGGCGGCGAAGATCGTTCCTGCATTGATTCCGATGGTCAACGTCGAGCGCCAGGTTGTGATGTGGACGACGCCGAGACGTCCCGACTACTTTCTGCCTGAAACGTTTCCGGTGTTCTATCTCCACGGCGACGACGGCAGCTTCTATGGCTTTCCTGTGTTTCGCGACCTGGGCTTCAAGATCGGTCGTTACCATCATCTGCAGGAGATTGTGGATCCCGATCGCATGGACCGAGCGTGCCACGCTGAAGACGAGAGGGTGCTTCGCGACGGCGTCCGGAGGTACTTTCCTGACGCCGACGGTCCAGTCAATCTCCTGAAAGCGTGTCTGTTCACCAACACCGCGGACGAACACTTCATCATCGACACTCTGTCGGAAACGCCACGAGTAGTCGTCGCAGCCGGCTTCTCGGGTCATGGCTACAAATTCTGCAGCGTTGTTGGGGAGATACTCGCAGGTCTCGCGCTCGATGGATCTACCGGGCACGACATCTCGCTGTTCGCGTTGGAGAGATTGCGTCATTGACGCGGCGCGAGAGTGA
>JBPYFA010000142.1:0-7285 GCA_051986585.1 Vicinamibacterales bacterium
AAACCGCCGTGTATTCCACGTTCGTCGCCTGATTGGTTGCGGTCACGGTGGCGCCGGGCACAGCCGCGCCGGTTTCATCAGTCACGATACCGGTCAGCGATGCCGCACCGGTTTGAGCGGACGCGAGTCCGGGAATGAGCAGCCCGAAGGCCAGGAGTAGAAGTGTTCCCAACGCGAAACGTACCGACCTTCCCATGGTTCCTCCTGCGCTTACACGGCGCGCCGAGCGACTGAACGCGGTCCTCGCGGGCAAAGACACCCGGAGACTCGCTCACAATATTCAGTCTGCTACCAGCCGCCTACCATGGCGCAGTAGAGGCGCAGAGTCAAGTATTGGGGGGAGGGACGACCGAGGGTACGAAGGCAACGGAGTTCACGACGAAGGAGCGAAGTAAACGGCACCCGTGCCTTCATTTGTCCGCGAACTCCAACACCCCGAACTTCTCGTACTCGTGAAAGCTGGGGCCGACGCGCGCCCAGTCCCACTGGGTCGTCTTGCCGTCGTCGTAATCCATCCGATAGAAGTTCGCCCGCCATTTCGTGCCTGGCTTGGGCGGCACGTTCTGCAGAGGACGTAGCAACGCGTACGGAATCAGAAACTCCGCGCGCCAGCCCTGAATCGACGCTCCGGCCTGCTTCGGACCACCGATGATGCTCGTCGCCGTGCGCGTCTTGCGATCCTTGTCGTAATCCCAGGGGCGCCAGCCGAGGAACTGACCGCCAAAATTTGGAATCAGAATCGGCAGCTCGCGGTTGAGCGGCGAGATCTCGTATTCGAAGTAAACCGGCCAGTGTTCGTCTGGCCAGAGGAACACTTCGAACACATCCTCAGTCCACAAATGCTGGAAGTCTTCGGTCAGCGTTGCCGTCAGCTTGCGGTCGGTGCCGTCCATCAGGAAATAGAGGCCGGTCTTCGAGTACAGCACCTTGAATCGCGAGTCATACGGCTGGCCGTCGGGCTGGCGACGCTGCAGCGGAGTCCATTCAGCGGATTTCCAGGCGGCGTTGTCGCCGGCACCGGTCACTTCGAAGTCGTCGGTGGGTTTGACGGTCAATTGAGGTCGAGACGACGGTTGTGTCTGCACGGGCTGATCATAGCCATTGGCCGTCACCGCAAGACAAGAGGCCGCGAGGCAAACACTCAACAGAGCACGAGTCATCTGGATCTCCACCCGAAGTGCGGCTGTCCGCGCATAGACTTCCGAGCAGTTCTCAAGGGCCGCTGACAGGCGAGATAGCGGTCCCGTCGCGGTGCCGTACGCTGCCGATGCGGGGGAAGGAAGTGAGGGCCTGGAGGTGATGCTTCCAGACCCTCGATCACCATCTCGATGCTCCGAGCCGCGCGGACCCTCTACTTCTGGACCGGGGGTTTGCCACGCTGTGTTGACGCGCTGCCGCCGTCGTTGCGCAGGGTGAGCTTCTGGACGCGCCAGTTCATCATCTCGGCGACGAACAACGTGTTGGGATCGCGGCAGTCGATGGCATTGACCATCCCGAACTCCTTGAACTGATGCCCGGCCTTGCCGAACCGCCCAAGCACCGTGCCGTCGAGCTGCATTTTGTAGATCTCGCCGTTGAGGAATGGGTCCTCGGTCGGGTTGGAGTTGGAGCTGTAGAGAACCTGGTTCGCACCGGGCGAGATACAGATGGCACGCGGCGCGCCGATGTCCTTGAACTCCGTCTTGTACGTGCCGTCGTTGTCGAACACCTGGATCCGGTTGTTGCCCATGTCGGCGACGTACACCATGCCTTTGGCATCAACGGCAATCGACGCGGGAATATTGAACTGACCGGGTCCGTTGCCAGTCGCGCCCCAGGACTTGATGAACTTCCCTTTCTTGTCGAACTTGGCGACGCGGGCGTTGCCGTATCCGTCGGGAACGAAAATGTTGCCGGCCGCATCCCAGGCGACGTCGAGCGGCTGGTTGAAATTGTCGCCCGGAACACCAGATCCCGGAGGCCCGGAAGCGCGGCCGAAGACACCGCTGCTACCGAGTTCCCCGACCGCCTCCAGCCTGCGCCCCAACGTCAGTAGGACACGGCCGGTCTGGTCGAACTTGACGACCATTCTCGAAGCGCGATCCACGATCCAGATGTTGTCCTGCGGATCGACCCTCACGCCCTGCGCAAACAGGAAGCCGTAAGGACGGCTGTTCGGAGTGGAACCGCCGATCTCGCGCAGGAACTTTCCGGTGCGATCGAATTCGATCAGGCGCGCGCCGCCGTTGATATGGACGCGCGCTGCGCCAATCGTCGCGTTCGGGCCGCCTCCCTGGAAGTAGACCAACAGGTTGCCCTTGGAATTGGTGGCGACACCAGCCACTTCCCCAAGGTGAATGTCTTCAGGTAGCTTCAGAAAATCGCCGGCAGATTCGAACGAGATCTCTTTCTGCTGGGCGACGAGCGAGCCACTCCACAACGACCCGGCCACCAGCGAGCCGGTCAACAACGCAAATACGAGACGTGAGGATTTCATTTACTTCCCCCCTGAGCGGCGGTCGGGTGCAGGATGAATTTCTGGAAGCGCCATTCGACGATCTCGCTGACCAGAATTTCGTTCGGAACGCGGCAATCAATTCCGTGCACCGTGCTGAACTGTCCCTGTTCTTTGCCCGGGACACCGAACTTGCCGAGAACCGTGCCGTCCAGCTCCATCTTGAAGATCTGGCCGGTGACCTTGTGTATCTCGCTGTCCTGCGAGTCAGGGTTGGAATTCGACGTGTAGAGATATTGATGCCCCGGGCCCGGAGTAATGCACAAGGACCAGGGCGCGCCGACGTGGTCGTACGTCGTCTTGTAATTCAGGTCGTTGTCGAACACCACGATGCGCTGGTCGCTGCGGCTGCCCACGTAGACATTCCCCTGGGCATCGACCGCCACAGCATGCACCAGGGTCATCTGCCCCGGCCCCGATCCGCGACTGCCGGCCTGTTTCAGGAAGTGGCCGTACTTGTCGTACTTGACGACGCGTGAATTGCCGTAGCCGTCGGCGACGAAGATGTTTCCATCCTTGTCGAACGCGACGTCGGTCGGGCGGTTGAAAATATAGGGCGGAGCCGGATTGAGCTCTTTCACCGGCGGCTCCATTCCGTTGTAAGGGAACCCAATCCGTCGGCCCAGGATCATCGTGACGCGGCCCTGTGGATTGAACTTGATGATCGAGTTGGCGCCCTCGTCGATCACCCAGATGTTGTCCTGCGCATCGACGCGGATCCCGTGACAGAACACGAAACCGTAGAGGTCTTTCCCAATCTCCCGCACGTAGTTGCCGTTCTGGTCGAATTCGAAATTGCGGGTCTGCTGGGCGCAGGTGTTGACGAAGACATGTCCCTTCGAATTGGTCGCGATCCCGATGCCTTCGCCCATATACACGTTGGCCGGCAACTTCATGAAGTTGGGAACGACTTCGAACGGGATGTCGGGTGTGGTGTCCAGGGCCTTGGGCCGGAGCGATGCGGCACCGCGGCCGCCGCCACGCCCCGCAGGGGGCGTCTGCGCGCCGGCAGGAGGAGCTTGGCCGCTAGGTGGAGCTTGGCCGCCGGCGGGCTGTGTCTGAGCGCCGCCAGTGGGAGTCTGAGCAAACAGGGTAACAGCGACCGACAGCGCCAGCGCCACTGCGACCCCATATAGGAAACGTCTTTTCATAGGCCACCTCGGGAACGGTGCGAAATGTAACACAGGATCACGGCCGCCACACCTCCGCGGCGGTTTTGAACAGCAGGTGAGCCGCTGTCGCGCCGGGATCCTGGTGCCCCACACTGCGTTCTCCCAGATAGCTGCCGCGACCCTTGCGCGCCTGCATGGTAATCGTCGCGCGCACGCCGGCTTCCGCCGCCGCCGCGCCCGCTTCAAGAATTTCCGTCAAGCCGCTTCCCGCCTTCAGCGCACCTCCCATCGCATCAACGGCTGGCAGCAACGCGTCCAGCATGGTTTTGTCGCCGAGCGCGGCCTTGCCGCGCTGCTGGATGCCTTCGGCGCCGGCCTGGAAGAGCGCGACCACGTCGGCGGGCGCAAGCTCGGACTTGTCCGCGCACGCCGCTCCGGCGCGAAGAAAAAAAGTCCCGAGGAGCGGCCCGGAGCTGCCACCCATCGTCTTGATGAGGACCGCCGCGACGTTCTGAAAGACGGAGCGGATATCAGCCGGGGGCTTCGCGTTCAGCTCCGCCTGCACCGCCGTGAAACCGCGGTCTAGACTGATTCCAAAATCACCGTCGCCGACGGCTGAATCCAAATCGGTCAACTGCTGACGGTTTTCTGAAAAGACGTGTTGCAGAGCGTCCAGCCAGCGCAGAACATCCTGCCTGGTCACACCTTGGTCGGTGGTCATCCGTGTTGATCCGTGTTGATCGCGTTCGTCTGTGTTGTTCTGCGGCTATCCGTGGATGTCAGTCGTCGGTGTTCGGCCGCGGCTCACATCCCCCAGCGAAGGGCCGCCGTTCGCACCGGATCGTCCCACAGCGACAGCAGCTCGTCGTCGGCCCGCAACAACGTGATCGCGCAACCGGCCATGTCGAGGCTCGTGATGTAGTTGCCAACCAGCCGACGCGGGACCGCAATCTGACGGTCGCGGAGGATCAGCTCGAGTTCGCGGTACATAAGATACAGCTCGAGCGGGGGCGTCCCTCCCATGCCGCTGACCATGGCAATGACGCGGTCGCCGGCGCGAAACGGCAGGTCGGCCAGAATGGCCTCCGTCATGTGCGCGGCCAGCTCCTTCGCTGGCCGGAGGGGCATGCGCTGACGGCCAGGCTCGCCGTGTATGCCGATGCCCATCTCGATCTCCCCTTCTCCCAACTCGAACGTCGGTTTGCCGGCGGCGGGCACGGTGCATGAGGTCAAGGCCATGCCCATGGAACGCCCGCTTTCATTCACCTTGCGGCCCAGCGCTGCAACCCGACTCAGATCGAAGCCGCGGGCGGCGGCGGCGCCGCATATCTTTTCAGCCAGCACGGTCGTCCCGACGCCGCGCCGGCCCGCCGTGTACAAGCTGTCCTTCACGGCCACGTCGTCATTGATGACGACCGCCTCCACCTGAATGCCACGAACCTGACAGAGTTCGGCGGCCATTTCGAAGTTCATGACGTCGCCGGTGTAGTTCTTGACGATATGGAGAACGCCGGCTCCGCCATCGACGGCGGATGTGGCCGCTTCCATCTGGTCGGGACTCGGAGACGTGAAGACTTGGCCGGGACAGGCGGCATCGAGCATGCCGTGGCCGACAAATCCGCCGTGCATGGGTTCGTGACCGCTCCCGCCGCCCGAGATGATTCCCACCTTGCCCGCGACAGGGGCATCCGCCCGAACCACATACACGGGATCGAAGGAGACCTTGAGGATATCCGAGTGAGCCTCGGCGAACCCGGATAGCGATTCCCGCATCGCGTCCTGCGGGTCGTTGATCAGTTTCTTCATCTGCGCTCCATCATGACGGCCGCAGATAATATCACCGACGTTGCCCGCCGACTGCGATCGTGGGATTGGTATCTGAGCTTAGAGTTGCGCGAGTGCTGCCTCGAGCCGCCGCACTACTGCCCACACCTGGGCTGCCTGCTCCTCCGTGACGGCCACTCCAAGATTCGCGACGAGCGCGCCCTGACGTGCATCGCGCGCTCCGCAGATGACGCCCGTGAGCCCGGGCGTCAGAAGCAGCACGCCAACGCAAAGCTGTGCGCAGCTCAGCCCGGATGCGCGCGCAATCGCCTGGATCTCGTCCACGGCGTCGAGATGGCGCTGAAAACGTGGTCCCGAATAGTCTTTGTGCTGACCGCGAGCGTCGTCGGGGCCGAACGTCTTGTTTCGGGGCCAGGTGCCGAAGAGCAAGCCGCGGAAGAGCGGTGAGTACGAGATCGCACCCACGTTGTGCGCCGCGCACCAGGGCAGGACGTCCTTGGCAGCCGCAGGACGAAGGATGCTGAACGGCGGCTGATCGGAGTGGAGCGGCACGCCGGTGGCCCGCCACTCCTCGAGCTGCGCCACCGAAAAGTTCGAGACGCCGACAGCGCGAATCTTCCCGGCATCGAGCAGTGCTGCGCAGGCGTTCGCGGTTTCTGCGATCGGCTGCGGCGCCGGCCAGTGCAGCTGATAGAGATCGATCCGATCGACGCCAACCCGGCGGAGGCTGCTCTCGCACTCGGCGGCGACCTCTTTCGCGCCGGCCGCGCGCTCAGGCGCGTCCACGTTCAAGCCAAGGCCGAATTTCGTGAAGACATACGGACGGCGCCACGGCGGAAGACTCTTGATCGCGCGCCCGACGACTTCCTCCGAATGTCCCGAGCCGTAAATTGGTGCGGTGTCGACCCAATTCACGCCGTGATCGAGCGCCGCATGAATCGCCTCGATGCTGGCGCGATCGTCCTGGCCGCCCCATTGCCGTCCACCGATGGCCCATGTGCCCAGGCCAATGGAGGTGATGTCGAGATCGCTTTGTCCGAGTCGTTTTTTGATCAAGGTCCTCAAGGATACACCGTCCTCGATTAGAATCTCGGCACCATGACACCATTCCTCGCAGAGATCGTCGGAACCATGCTGCTCGTCATCTTCGGCGACGGCGTCGTCGCAAACGTGGTGCTCGCCCGATCCAAAGGGCACAACGCCGGCTGGATCGTAATCGCGGCCGGCTGGGCGGCCGGCGTCACGATCGCAGTCTATGCGGTGAACGCGTTGAGCGGCGCGCATCTGAATCCGGCGGTCACGATCGCGCTGGCGGCGATCGGTAAGTTCGAATGGGCGCGCGTGCCCGCGTATGTGCTGGCCCAGACCATCGGTGCGCTTCTTGGCGGGGTGCTCGTGTGGCTGACCTACCTTCCGCATTGGGCGCTCACGGACGATGCCGGGGCGAAGCTCGCGGTGTTCTGCACCGGCCCCGCCGTTCGGCGACCCGCCGCCAACGTGCTCAGCGAAGCGATCGCGACCGGCGCGCTCGTCGTCGGGCTGCTTAGCGTGCTCACGCCGAAGAACCTCGTCCCGAACTCGGGATTCGAAACCGCGTTCGCACCGCTGCTCGTTGGCGTCATCGTCTTCGGCATTGGCTTGTCGCTTGGGGGCTCGACGGGCTATGCGATCAATCCCGCCCGCGATCTCGGTCCACGGCTCGCGCACGCCATACTGCCAATACCGGGGAAGGGAACGTCGGATTGGGGCTACGCGTGGGTGCCGGTCATCGGGCCGATCGTCGGTGGCGTCGGTGGCGCGCTCTTGTATCGCATGCTCTGGGGCGGCTGAGCCGCGGCTGAGCGCGCCGTGCGCGACGGCGGCCCAGGTACCTCAGTGGCGACCTTGCCGCTCA
>JBPYFA010000143.1:0-4100 GCA_051986585.1 Vicinamibacterales bacterium
CTGACGAGTGGAGTTGGTCCGAATTCGGAGGCGTTGCACAATATGTGCTCGTTCTGTTGATTGCGTCGATCCCGGTTGCGTTGCCGGCCGTGATGTCGGTCACGATGGCGATCGGGGCCTATGCGCTCTCGCTCAAGAAAGCGATCGTTTCGCGATTGTCCGCAATCGAGGAACTGGCCGGCGTCGACATTCTTTGCAGCGACAAGACCGGCACCCTGACGATGAATCAACTTACGGTCCAGGCGGGCATTCCGTTCGGATCGGCCAAAGCCGACGACGTGCTGCGCGACGCCGCGCTTGCGACACAGAGAAGCAGCCAGGATGCAATCGACGTGGCCATCCTGAAAGCGACCGAAACGCGAGCTGACCTGCAGGGAATAAAGCAGACCGCTTTCGTTCCGTTCGATCCGGTCAACAAGCGCACGATCGCAACGGTGACGGAACAGGGCGGCAAGGTTGGCCACTACGCGAAGGGTGCGCCGCAGGCGATCGCGGGTCTGGCGAAGCCAGACGCCGGACTCCTCGAACGTTACAAAGCGACGGTGACGGATCTCGCCAAGAAGGGCTATCGCGCGTTGGGCGTGGGCCGTTCCGACGATGGCAACGCGTGGGGGATCGTCGGCCTCGTCTCGCTGATGGATCCGCCGCGCGCCGACGCCAAGGCAACGATTGCCGAGGCGAAGGCCCTCGGTTTGAACGTCAAAATGGTGACCGGCGACGATGTTGCGATCGGAGACCAGATCGCCGCGCAACTGGGCATTGGCGATCATCTTCTCGTCGCCAGCGATGTCTTCGGAGCGGGGGACGGGAAGGCTGCGCCACCAAACAACTCGGTCATCGACGCTGTCGAGCGGGCCGACGGCTTTGCGCGGGTCTTCCCGGAGCACAAATATGAAATCGTCAAGACGCTGCAGAGCCGAGGCCATATCGTCGCAATGACGGGCGATGGCGTGAATGATGCGCCGGCACTCAAGCAGGCCGATTGCGGTATCGCCGTGAGCGGCGCGACCGATGCCGCCAGAAGTGCGGCGGCACTGATCCTGACCGCTCCAGGACTCTCAACGATCATCAACGCGATTCGTGTTTCCCGGCAGATCTTCGAAAGGATCGAAAGCTACGTCTATTATCGCATCGCCATGACGCTCGACATCATGGTGCTGGTCGTTGCGTCAATCGTCTTTTTCGAATTTCAGCCGATCACGGCGATCATGATCGTGGTCCTTGCGCTGCTTGACGATATTCCGATCATGACCATCGCCTACGACAACGTGCCGGCGGCGCCACGGCCGGTCCGTTGGGATATGCACCACATTCTCCTCTTTGCGACGGTTATGGGGCTGCTGTCGGTCGCCGAAACCTTCGGCCTTCTTTTGATCGGCTTGCGGTGGCTGGCCGACCCGCTCTTGCAGGCGATCATTTCCCTCGACGCACGCCAATTGCAGACCGTTATGTTTCTGCAGCTCGCGGTCGGGGGGCATCTCCTGTTGTTCGTCGTTCGCACCAAGAGCTTCCTGTTCAAGCCGCCGTATCCCAGTGCTCGCCTCTTCTGGGCAATCGTTGCGACCCAGATCGCGGCGCTGATAATTTGTTATACGGGATTAGGCGTCGCAGCCATTCCGGCGGCGGCCATTGTGGGCGTGTGGATCTATTGTCTCGTCTGGATGGTCATTCTCGATGTTTGCAAGTTTGGCTACTGGCGCGTCCCCACACACGATCAAATCGACCAGCGAAAATCATTGATCAACTAACGAAAGGGTATTTCCGTGAATCTTGCCAAGCGCCTGAAGGTCGAACCCGGCAGCAAGGTCAAGCTCTCCGACATTGACCCCAATTTTCACGGGACGCATGAATCGGAAGATCAAGCCAAGGCCGAGCTCCAGCGCAATCTGGGTCGCATTACGGAACTGCAGCGAAAATTCTACGCCGATCGCCGTCACAGTCTGCTGATTGTCCTTCAGGGGATCGATGGAGCCGGCAAGGACGGGACCTGCTGGCATGTCGTCAGTGCGATGGATCCGCAAGGCGTCAGCGTGACGGGGTTCAAGCAGCCGTCGGCTGAGGAACGCGACCATGATTTTCTGTGGCGAGTGCACCCGCATGCGCCCGGGCTTGGCCAGGTGGCGGTTTTCAATCGGTCGCACTACGAGGACGTGCTCGTCGTAAGGGTGCATGATCTTGTCCCCAAGCACGTGTGGAAGCAGCGCTACGAATTCATCAACAACTGGGAACGGCTTCTGGTGGAGGAGAAGAACACCACCATTCTCAAGTTCTTTCTCTACATCTCCAAGGACGAACAGCTGTCTCGCTTCAAGGATCGTCTCGACGATCCCGCGCGGCAATGGAAAATCAGTGACAGCGATTATTCAGAGCGAAAGCTCTGGGACAAATACATTGGCGCCTTCGAGGCGGCGATTTCGAAATGCTCAACCAAGCATGCGCCGTGGTTCATCATTCCCGCCAATCACAAATGGTTCAGGAACTTTGCGGTATCGGAGATTGTGGCTCGCGCGATGGAAGACATGGACCTCAGCCTGCCAAAGCCGACAGTCGATCTGCAGAAGATTCGCAAGCTTTACCATCAAGCCGCCGATGACGGCCGTAAGGCGAACAAATCGAAGAAGTGACGCGACATGAACTTCCTCGCAACCCAGCCGCTGTGGATTGCCGCCGTCATTCTCATTGTCCCGACAACGCTGCTGGCGATGGCCGGTCCGGTTCTGGTGCGCCGGTACTTCGATTTCAAGCAGCTGCGTACAAACAATGAAGTCGCCGGTTTCAAGTTTGCAACGGTGGGCGTTCTCTATGCCGTGCTGCTGGCTTTTGCCGTGATCGTGGTCTGGGAAAAATTCAATCAGGCCGAAAGCGAGGTGGCCAAGGAGGCTGGTGCCGCGGCTACCGTTTTTCGCCTGATACGGGGAATTGATCCCCAACACGCGGCCGCCATTCGCAAGGCAACCACGGACTACCTGAATTCAGCGATCACAAGTGACTGGCCGGCCATGGAGAACGGCAAGCAAAGCCGTGCGACGACCGAGGCGCTCAACGAGGTCTACCACGCCACGCTTAAATTCCACTCGTTCGGAAGCGACGAGGGGCTTATCCTGGCCGAAATCCTGCGACAGACCGATCGTATCAGCGAGGCTCGACGGGAGCGTCTCGTCATGGCCGATGGCATCGTGCCTATCATCATTTGGCTGGTGCTTTTCGGCGGCGCTTTCCTGACTGTAGGATTTACTCTTTTCTTCGCGACCGAAAACCTGCGGGCTCAGGTGCTGATGACAGGCGCCTTGTCGGTCCTGATTTTTTCAGGATTGCTGACCGTTGTTGCCATCGATCATCCATTCGCCGGTACGGTGAAAGTTGGACCGGACGCCCTGGCATCCGTGGTCAACGACTTTGCCGATACGCCGGCGAAGCAATAGCCGACCGATTGTTAGTATTTCTGCGGAACGTATAGCTCGTGGGGGAGCGTTTTTCGTTCGTAGTGGGGATCGAAATTGCGGTGCGGCAGCGAGATTTCGTTGTGTGGGACCGCAGTATACGGCACCTGTTTCAGCAGGTGATCGATGCAGTTCAACCGCGCACGTTTCTTGTCATTGCCCTCCACGATGAACCACGGCGCCTCCGGAATGTTGGTGCGCGTGAACATGTCCTCTTTCGCTCTGGTGTAATCCTCCCAGCGAACACGTGATTGCAAGTCCATCGGGCTAAGCTTCCACTGCTTCATGGGGTCGTGGATGCGCATGAGGAAGCGCAGTTGCTGCTCTTCGTCGGTGATCGAAAACCAGTACTTCAGGAGAATGACCCCCGAGCGCACGATCATGCGCTCGAATTCGGGCACGTCGTGAAAGAATTGCTCCACCTGTTCGGGGGTCGCGAATCCCATCACGCGCTCGACTCCGGCGCGATTGTACCAGGAGCGATCGAACAGCACGATTTCTCCGCCCGCCGGCAGATGCGATGTGTAGCGCTGAAAATACCATTGGGTCCTTTCACGTTCGGTCGGGGCGGGGAGCGCGACGACGCGGCAGACGCGTGGGTTCAGCCGCTGCGTTATGCGCTTGATCACTCCGCCTTTGCCCGCGGAATCGCGCCCTTCG
>JBPYFA010000144.1:0-5181 GCA_051986585.1 Vicinamibacterales bacterium
TTTGTGGCCCTCTGCGTCTCTGCGCCTCTGCGGTTCCAGCAGTTGAGAAACTCTCCTCGAGGATGACCTTGCGGGAGCTCCGACGACGAGAAATGATTGCCCAGCCACTCACCAACCAGCCGACCCATGTCAGCCAAACCGGTCCTGATTTCCTGTCGTGCCGTTCTCCTCATCGCGATCGCCTTCCGCAGCGTTGCCAGTCAGCGCACTCAACCCGCGCACCTGACCTCCTTCGACCCGAGTAGCGCCGCGGAGCTGAAGTGGCGATACGTCGGTCCGGTCGGGAATCGCGTCGCCTCGGTCGTCGGCGTGCCCGGCGATCCGAATGTCTACTACGCCGGCGCAGCGTCGGGGGGCATCTGGAAGACGGTGGACGCCGGCATCCACTGGTCACCGATCTTCGACGACCAGGACGTGTCCTCGGTCGGTGCGCTGGCGGTCGCGCCATCGAATGCAAACATCGTGTGGGCCGGGACTGGCGAACCGTGGATTAGAAGTCACATATCGATCGGCGATGGCGTCTACAAGTCGACGGACGCCGGGCGCACCTGGAAGAAGATGGGGCTCGATTCCACGGGACGAATTGGTCGCATCGTCATCGACCCGACCAATCCCGATGTGGTTTTCATTGCCGCGCAGGGACACAGCTACGGACCGCAGGAGGAGCGCGGCGTGTACCGCACGACCGACGGCGGCGCGCACTGGCAACGCGTGCTCTTCGTCGATCGGAATACGGGCGCGATCGACATCGTCATGCATCCCACGAATCCGCAGATTCTCTTCGCCGCGACGTGGCAGCTCGAGCTGCACACCTGGGGTCGCGAGAGTGGCGGACCGGGCAGCGGCATCTACCAGAGCACTGACGGTGGCTCGACGTGGACGCGCATGACGGGCCATGGCTTGCCGACGCACGAAATTGGGAAGATCGGTCTCGCCATCGCGAGGTCGAATCCGAATCGTGTATACGCTTTGATCGAGACGGGAGACGGAAACCCGCTTCACGGCCGAACGACGGACAATGGCGAGCTCTGGCGATCCGATGACGGCGGCGCGAACTGGCGCGTGGTGAGCTACGATCGCGACCTCGCCTGCCGGCAGCCGTACTACACACGCACCACGGTATCCACCGACAATCCGGACGAGCTGTATTTCATGTGCGCGAACTTCAGTCGGTCACTCGACGGCGGACTGACGACGCGTGCCGGCGGGCGGGGAGGACGGGGCGCTCCGGCTCCAGCGGGCGCGCCCGGCGTACCAGGAGGTGCGGTTGCCGCGGCCAATCGCACCGGCGACACCATGACCGTCGTGCCGCTCTCCGCGCCGGGCGGCGACAACCACGACATGTGGATCGATCCGACCAACGCGAATCGCATGGCGGTCGCGAACGACGGCGGCGTCTCGATCTCGACGACGCGCGGACGTAGCTGGCTGCGCGTGCAGCTGCCAATCGCGCAGATCTATCACGTCACGGTCGACAATCGCGTCCCTTACTTCGTGTACGGCAACAAGCAGGATGGTCCGTCGTATCGGGGGCCGAGCAACAGCCGAACAGGAACGCAGATCGCGCGCAGCGAATGGCACGGCGTCGAAGGCGGCGAGAGCGGTTGGGCGACACCAGATCCGGTCGACTCGAACATCGTCTGGTCCACCGGCTCGGGGTCGGGAGCGCGAGGTGGCATCGTCATCAGATACGACGAGCGGCGGCGGCAGGGGCAGAACGTCGAGGTGTGGCCGCTCAGCACCGGCGGCTATGCCGCGGCGGATGTGAAGTACCGGTTCATCTGGGATCCGCCCTTTTTGATCTCGCCGCACGATCACAACAGGATCTACACGGGCAGCCAGTACGTGCACATGACGAGCGATGGCGGCCGCAGCTGGCGCGTCATCAGCCCAGATCTGACGCGCAACGACAAATCGAAGCAGCAGAGCTCCGGCGGCCTCACGCCCGACAACATCGGTGTCGAGTACGCGGACGTCGTTTATGCAATTGCTGAATCGCGCGTCACGTCGGGATTGATCTGGGTCGGGACGAACGACGGGCTCGTGCAGCTCACGCGCAACGGCGGCACGTCGTGGGCGAACGTCACCGCGAACATTCCCGGGATTATTGCGTGGGGCTCGGTGCGGCACATCGAACCGTCGCGATATGACGCTGGCACGGCCTACATCGTCGTCGACGGCCATCAGGAGAACAACCGCGATCCGTGGGTCTACAAAACCAACGACTACGGCAAGACGTGGAAGCTGATCGTCAACGGCATTCCGAAAAGTCCCCTCAGCTACGCCCATATAATTCGCGAAGATCCCGTTAGGCGCGGCCTTCTCTACCTGGGCACCGAGAACGCGCTCTACGTCTCGTTCGACGACGGCGAGCACTGGTCGCCGCTGCAGTCCGGACTGCCGCATGCGCCGGTGTATGGCATGGCGATTCAGGAGCACTTCAACGATCTCGTGATCTCGACCTATGGCCGCGGGATCTGGATCCTCGACGACCTCTCGCCGCTGCAGCAGCTGACGCCCCAGATCCAGGCGTCGAAGGCGTACCTCTTCCCGATTCGTCCCGCATATCGATTCACGGACATCTCGGGCAACTATTCGATGAACGATGATCCGACGGCGGGGAGCAATCCGACGTACGGTGCCCGGATCAACTACTGGCTTGCCGCGGCGACGCCGGTGACGATCGACGTGACGGATGCAAATGGCGCGGTCATTCGAACGATTCACGATTCGACGACGCACGCGGGCCTCAATCGCACGAGTTGGGACCTCCGCAACACCGCGTCGCGTGGTCCGCGGCTGCGCACGAAGCCAGTCAACGACCCCGAGTTCGAGATGGCGCGGGATGGCACGCGCGACGCGCCGGGCTTCGGCTCCATCTCCGTCCTGATGCCGCCGGGTCGCTACACCGTGAAGTTGTCCGCCGCCGGGCAGAGCTTCACGCAGCCAGTGGAGGTGTTGAAGGATCCGAATCAGGCGGAGACGGTCGCCGACATCAAGGCGTCGAGTGACGCGCTCCTCGCGCTGCAGAAGGACCACAAATCGGCCGCCGAGATGCTCGGCACGATCGAGAACGTGCGCGCGCAGCTCGAGTCGTTAGGCGACGGCGGCGCGGCGCCGGCCGAGATCCAACAGCAGGGCGACACCCTGGAGCACAAATTCATGGCGGTGGAGAGCCAGCTTCTCGATCTGCGGATGACGGGCCGCGGGCAGGACGAGGTGCGATACCCGGTGCAGGCCGCGGGTCAGATCAGCTGGCTCGCCGGCGGCATCGGTGCGTCCGACTTCGTCCCGACGGCGCAGCAGCACGAGGTTCAGGGCATCCTCGCCACCAGAATCCGCGACACCCGCTCGGCGCTCGATCGCCTGCTGCGAAACGATCTGGCGTCGTTCAATGGCATGTTGAAAGCGAAGGGACTGAAGACGATCGACGCGGGAGGACGAGTAGTGTTTTAGCAACGAACGGCAGTGCGGCGCGTCTATTTACAACCCCCTCATCGAGCGAGCTCGCGATGCTCAACGATGCCGCGCTGCCGCAAGCCTTTCAGGCCATCCGTGACAAGGACGAGCAGTTCCTGTGGGTCGGGCAACCGGCCCGCGTTCCCTTTCTCGTCTCGGGAATTCCCTTCCTGATCTTCGGCTCCCTCTGGTTCTGCTTCGACTATTTCGGCTTCATTCGTCACATGGGTGGGAAGAGTGGCATTCCACTCGGCTTCGCCATCCCGTTCTTCGCGCTCCATCTGATCCCGTTCTGGGGCAGCATTCTCAACATGCTCCGCCTCTTCCTCGTCGTGGGCAACACGTATTACGCCGTCACGCCGAAGCGGCTCATGATGCGGAGCGGTTTCTGGGGGACTGACTTCACGTCGATCGATTTCGACCAAATCGCGAATCTCGAGGTGTCGGTCAACCCGATCGAAAATGCGTCCGGGGTGGGATCGATTCTCTTCTACGCGAAAGCACCGATGATGAACGGGCGCGGGATCCTCGGCCGCTTCGTTGGCGTCGCGAATCCGTACGAGGTATTCAAACTCGTGAAACAGGTTCACGACGGTCAGCTGCCCAAGGTCGCGTAGGCGCGGGGTGCGGGATGCGGGACGCCTCGTCGCGCCACGCGCCCACGCGTCACGCATCACGCGAGCGGCAGTCCACCGACATACTTGGCTCGTGGACGAATAAGTTCACCATTCGCGTATTGCTCGATCGCGTGGCCGATCCATCCAATCGTTCGGCCGATAGCGAACAGCACGAGCCCCGATCCGGGCGGCAACCCCAACACGCGGGATACCGTGGCGAGGGCGAAGTCGAGCGACGGGTGGGCGTCGAGCATCGAGCGGCCGGCGTCGGCCACCTCGCGCGCGAACGCCAGCTCCGCTGACCGCCGATAATGCGTTTCCAACAGTATAAACAACTCCATTGCTCGCGGATCGCCGTCGGGATAGAGCGGATGGCCGAAGCCGTCGATCGATGCACCCTCGCGGAGCCGCGCGCCCAACGCTTCCGCGCCGCGTCGGTCGGCGCGCATCGAGGCGAGCATCGATTCGACTCGCGACGTCAGTCCGCCATGGCGCACGCCCTCAAGCGCGGCGAGACCGGCCAGCACGGCGCCGTAGGGAGTTCCGCCGGCCGAAGCCACACAGCGCGCGGTAAACGCCGATACGTTCAGCTCGTGATCGGCGCAGAGAATGATCGCCGCGCGTAGCAGCTCGCCGGCTCGCCGCTGGAGCTTCCATCCTCGGACGAGCCGCGTTTCCATTACTTCCTCATCGGGCGTCGCGACGGCTGTGGTTGCGGCGTAGATCATGAGGTCCAGGATGTGCGCTCCGGTCGCCGCGACGGCATCCGGACGAAGGTCGAATGCCGCGGAGTCGTGCGCGGCGGCCTCCGCGAGCAGCGTCTGCACGCGCGCAAGGAAGGGCAGCGTTCGTGAGCCCTTCAGCTGCTTTGCTCGACCGCGCGCCACCGGCCACGCGTCGAAGCGACCGCGCCAGATGAGCGATGCTACGTCGCGTATCGACCGCGTGCGCGAAAGCTCGACGGCGTCGAACCCGCGATAGTACAGCCGGCCGCCCTGGATGAGCGTTATACCCGATTCGAGTACGGGGCTTCCGAGACTCAATGCGTGCGTCGCAATCGCGCTTGGATCGCGACGATCCTCGGCGCGTCGCCGGGCGCGCTCGA
>JBPYFA010000145.1:0-9288 GCA_051986585.1 Vicinamibacterales bacterium
CGCCGCCACCTTGCTCCGCGCGGAGTTCCAGCTCTTCGAGATACTTGATCGTGTCCACCTACACCTTCACCGCCTGAGCCTTCTCCCAATCCTTGAGGAATCGCTCCAGACCGAGGTCGGTCAGCGGATGCCGGAACATCCCGTCGATCACCGCGGCCGGGCAGGTGCAGATGTCGGCGCCCATCCGCGCCGCTTCCACGATGTGGATCGAATTGCGCACGGATGCGACGAGGATTTGCGTCGAGAACTGGTAGTTCTCGTAGATGTCGACAATCTCCTTGATCAGGTTCATGCCGGAGGTCGCGATGTCGTCGAGCCGGCCGACAAACGGGCTGACGAAATACGCGCCCACCTTCGCCGCCAGCAACGCCTGTGTCGGCGAGAACACCAGCGTGACGTTGACCTTCTTTCCCTCTTCGGACAGCGCCTTGCACGCCCTCACACCGTCCCTCGTGAACGGAACCTTGACCACGATATGTTCGTCGATGGCGGCCAGCTCGCGACCCTGCCGAACCATGCCTTCGAAATCGGTGGCGACGACTTCAGCGCTCGTTGGCCCTTTCACGATCTGACAAATCTTCTTCAGGATGGCTTTGTAGTCGCCACCTTCCTTGGCCAATAGCGACGGATTGGTCGTAATCCCGTCAATGATGCCAAGCGGCACGAGCGCCTCGATCTCTTTCAAGTTGCCGGAATCAATAAAGAGCTTCATGACAGTACCTTTCAGCGTTCCGTGTTCTTTCGCGGCTAGCGGTCCGTGTTTGTCTGTATTCTTCTGCGGCTCATGTTCTTCTGTGTGCTTCCGCGGCTTACCGTCCGCCTTGTTCGCGTTCGCTTAGCGCGCGGTCTCTTCAACCCTTGCCGACGGCGCACTGCGGTTCGGCGGCGTCGCGTTGTCGACGGCGATCACGACGTAGACGTAGCGCACGCCAGGCTTCACCGTTTTATCCTCGTAGCTGGTCGCCGTGATCGGTGCCGGCGTCAGCGGCTGCAGTGTGTCACCGGGCGCTTCGCCGCGCAAGATCAGGTAACCGGCAAGGTCCGGTTCCTTGTTGGCGTCCCATCCGAGATTCATCGTGCCGGTGCCGGCCACGATCGATAACCCGGTCGGCGCCGCCGGAGGGAACGTGTCGCGCGGCGTCAGGCAGACGGATGGTGAGGAGCTACTCTCCAGACTGATGGCGCCGAGCTTCTGCACCGCACGCAACGTGAAACATTCCTCGGTGCCGAATGTCACCCCGGCTCGTTCGTACTTGGGCTCTGCAACCGGAGCGCTATTGATCGGATCCGTGGATCCAGCCTTGTAAATATTGTAGGCAATCGGAGCGCCAGAAGCCGCCGAGGCGGTCCAGGTGAGCACGACCGAGTTTTCCGTCGCGGTTGCCGTCGGGGCCGCCGGCTGAGCAGGCGGACTGATGAGAGGCAATTCCACTCGCGTCGACGGCGGACCTGGTCGGCCGTTCTTCGCCACACCGCGCACGGCGTAGATCCGCGACGGATACGCCGGAGGCGGAGCCACCGGTGCCGGCGTTGGCGCGCCGGGAAGTGTAGTTAGCGGGGGATTCGATTCGGCCGCTGCGGGCGTAACCGCATTCTCTACAGCAGGCACCGGTTCAATCGCACCAGTCGGATTTGGAAGCGGCGGCACCGGAGCGACAGCAGACGGCGGCGCCGCTGCCGGAACGGTTGCCGACGGTGTCGGCGGCGCGACGGGTGCTTCCGCAGGCGCTCCGGGAGCCGCGGTTGCAGCACCGGCGGCCGGCGGAGCTGCCGCAGCCGCAGCGCCAGCCGGCGTCGCGGTGCTGACGACAGGCGCCACTGCAGGCACCGGCGGCGCCGGGGTCGTAAACACCGGCTGCAGCGTCTTCTCGCTGATCGTTTCCACAAACGTCGTGCGGTCGCCGGGCCCCGGCCGATTGTCGGGCGGCGTCGATTCCGGCGGCGGCGCTTCGCCTTCGACCGGTGGCGGTTTCACCGCGATCGTTGCAATTCGATATTTCGAAACCAGGAATTCGCGATTCGACGGACGCACCGCGCCGCCAGCGACCGTGGCGGCGAACACCTCGATTCGATCGATTGCCACCGGACCGGGCCCGTTCTGATTGGTCGACGGAACATTGAATCTGATTTGTGCTTCGTCGCCGACGCGGGCCACCGACATGTTTGCCGGTGCGACCGGCACGAGATGGAGCGGCGCCAGCGGCGGCCCTTTGCGGCCGCAGGAAATCGCCAGCGCCGCCACGGCGATCACCACGGCTCGACTCGGGCCGGACATCAGAGGATGTAGCGGGATAGATCGTTGTTGCCGACGATATCGGCAAGCATGCGATCGACGTAGGCCTCGTCTATCGTGATCTCCTTGTCTGCGAGGTCGGGCGCATTGAACGACACCTCGTCGAGCAGCTTCTCCATCACGGTATGCAATCGTCGGGCGCCGATGTTTTCGGTCCGCTCGTTCACCAGCGTCGCGAAATCGGCAATCCGCTCAATCGCGGACTCGGTGAATCGTACCGTCAGCCCTTCTGTCGAGAGCAGCGCCATGTATTGCTTTATGAGGGCGCTCTTGGGCTCGGTCAGGATGCGGACGAAATCCTCGCGACCGAGCGCTTCGAGCTCAACCCGGATCGGAAACCGGCCTTGCAGTTCGGGAATCAGGTCCGCGGGCTTGGCCACGTGGAACGCCCCAGCGGCGATGAAGAGGATATGGTCGGTCTTGACCATTCCGTATTTGCTGTTGACGGTCGTGCCTTCGACGATCGGCAAGATGTCGCGCTGTACTCCCTCGCGGCTCACATCAGGACCATGGCCTCCTTCGCGGCCTGCGACCTTGTCGATCTCATCGATGAAGATGATTCCTGCCTGCTGGACGCGCTCGACCGCCGCGCGGGCGACGCTTTCCATATCCAGCAGCTTCTGCTCTTCTTCCTGCGCCAACGCGTCGAGCGCCGCCGGCACGCTCAATCGGCGTTTGCGCGTTCGCCCCTGAAACAGACCCGGCAGCATATCCTTCACGTTGATGTCGACTTCCTCGACTGACGATCCGGCGATGATCTCGAACGACGGAAAGCTCTTCTCCTTGACGTCGATCTCGACCTGCTTGTGGTCCAGCCGCCCGTCGCGCAACTGTTCGCGCAGCTTTTCTCGCGTCCGCTGCGCCTGCTCGCGAATCGCGGATGCCTGGTCGTCATAGTCTGCCGCGGGAGGAAGCGGAGGCAGCAGCAGATCCAGCACGCGTTCCTCCGCGGCCTCGCGCGCTTTTTCCCGGACCTCGACCAGGCGCTCCTCCTTGACCATGTCAACCGCCAGCTCGACGAGGTCGCGGACCATCGATTCGACATCACGGCCGACGTAACCGACCTCGGTAAACTTCGAGGCTTCGACTTTGATGAACGGGGATTGTGCGAGACGAGCCAGCCGCCGCGCGATCTCGGTCTTGCCGACGCCGGTCGGGCCAATCATCAGGATGTTCTTGGGCGCGACTTCTTCGGCAAGTTCCGGTGGCAGCTTCTGCCGGCGCGTCCGATTCCTCAGCGCGATCGCCACCGCGCGCTTGGCCTGTGCCTGACCGATCACGTACTTATCGAGCTCGGCGACGATCTGACGCGGCGTCAGCGATTCGCTCGTCGAGGCAGTGGTTTCTGGAAGATAAATTGGCATTGACCGTACTTACGTGCTGTGTCGCCGCAGCGATCTAGAGTTCTTCGATCGTAATCGTGGCGTTCGTATAGATACAGATCGCGGCGGCGATTTCCATCGCCTGCGCCGCAATCGTCCGGGCGTCGAGCGAGGTATGCCGGGCGAGCGCTTTCGCCGCCGCGAGCGCATACGCGCCGCCCGATCCAATCGCAATGATTCCATCGTCGGGTTCGATCAAGTCGCCATTGCCGGAAAGCAGAAACGTCATCTTTGCATCCATGACGATGAGCATGGCTTCGAGTCGGCGCAAGAGCCGGTCCGTCCGCCAGTCCTTCGCGAGCTCGACCGCCGAGCGCTCCAGGTTGCCCCGATACTGCTCGAGTTTGGCTTCGAATCGAGAGAACAGGGCGAAAGAATCAGCCGCTGACCCGGCAAACCCTGCAAGAATCCGGTCGTTATACAACTTGCGGATCTTGCGGGCGGACTGCTTCACGACCGTATCGCCAAAGGTGACCTGCCCGTCGCTGGCCATCACGGTCTGGCCACCCTGCCGGACCGCCAGCACCGTTGTCGCGTGAAGCATCCATCGAGTCTATCAACTTTCGGCAGCTGGCTTGAGCCGACGCGTTGTCTCCTTTCTCTGTCACAGTGCTCGCCAAATGTGACAGATCTGTGGCGAAAATTGGGAGTAAGATAAAGAAAGCCTGGGAAAACGCGAATCGGCTCCTGGCAGCACCGTTGCTCTTTTGCACAATAGTTACCGGGAGGCTTGAGATGAGGTATCAGAAATTCTCGCTGGGACTGGCTGCGGCAGCGCTGACGCTAAGCATGTCGTCGGCGTGGGCGCAGGACGATCGCGGACGACCGCGAGAGAGCGAGCCTGCTTCCCGTCCGTCAAGCGGCAGCACCGTGGGCTCAGCGGTGCCGCGAGGCAGCGATGGCGGCGCCACGTCATCACCCTCGTCGGCCGGCACCGCAACGTCACCCTCGCCGAACGTTGGCAGCCCCGCAGGTCCAGCAAACGCTCCGTCGTCGTGGATGGATGGCGTATCAGCGAGGCCGGCGGCGGCACGAGCTCCAATCCGGCCAGACCGAGCCGATCGGCTCGACGGCGCGGCTCAGCGTCACAATCCGGGTAATTCCACGGGCGATCGCGCCGTACCGCGCGGTGATTCTGGAAACAAGACGTCGGGAAGCACGGCATCAACGAACGCGAGTTCGGGATCGCAGAACCAGCCCGCTCCCGATCACAGCCGTGCCGTCCCGGATAACAGCCGGCCGCGCGATGGACGCGCTCAAACCGGGACCGCAACCGCCCGAACCTATCCTCCGTCAGGAGGAGGCGGCGGCTACGTCGGGTATCCCGTTTATGGCTACTACCCGAGCTACTTCTACGATCCGTTCTACTCGTTCTATTACAGCCCGTACTACAACCGGTATGCGTACTGGAATCCATACGGCTATGGCTACGGGTTAGGCTACTTCTCCTACGATCCGTATTTGTTTGGCGCGCTTGCGTATCCCGGTTACGGCTACGGTGGTGGTTACGGCTACGGTGGTGGATACGGCGGCGGGTATCCGGACGCAACCAGCGGCGGAGGAGGCGGCGGTTCGTACCAGGCCTATCATGGATCTGGATCGCTTCGCCTGAAGATCAAGCCGTCGAACGCGCAGGTCTACATTGACGGAATCTTTGTCGGCGTCGTCGACAGCTTCGACGGTGCGTTCCAGAAATTGAACATCGACGCCGGCCCGCATCATGTTGAGCTGCGCGCCGAAGGGTACGAAACGACCGGCTTCGATGTCGTCATCACTCCCAACGATACGATTACCTACAAGGGAGATTTGAAGCGACGGTAAGTACGTGCTGTCGCGCATCGCTGGCATCTCGGGCCTCTACGATTTCGTCGTAGGGGCCCTTTTACTTTTCGTCCCTGGCTGGCTGGCCGCCACGTTCGGTGTGCCACCAGCGAGCCCGCGAATCTTCTCAGACCTGAACGGACTGTTTCTGCTCGCCGTCGGAACCGGATACTACCTGCCCTGGCGCGATCCCGATCGCTACCGCGGATATCTGTGGGTGATGGGACCTTTTCTGAAGGGCGCAGGGGCCGTAACTTTCATCCTCGATTACCTGCTTCGCGGATCACCAGCATCGTTCCTGCTCTTCGCGGCTTCAGACGGGACGCTCGCGCTGGTGACGCTCTACGCGCTTCTCCGCAGCGACTAGCGATTAGGGATTCTTCGCTTGAAAAAAAAGTAAACCGGAACACCGGCGGCGATCACGGCGACACCGGCGAGCGCCGTGGCTCCATTCCTGATCATCTCGTTGACCACCATCGCCGCGCACGCAAGCACGAAAACGGCGGGGGCCCAGGGATAACCCCACGCACGGAAGGGCCGGGGAGCATTCGGCTCGCGTCGTCGCAGGACGAATAAGCAGAAGACAGCAACGGCAGAAAACAGGATCACCGCAAAGCCGGTGTAGCTCACCAGTTGCGAAAGCGTTCCGCAGAGCACCAACACGACGGTCCAGATCGACTGCGCCATGATGGCAACGGCGGGGGTATGAAAGCGAGGATGAACCCGTGCCGCCGATGAGAGAAACAATCCGTCCTTCGCCATCGCGTAATACACACGCGGACCGGCGAGAGTCATTGCGCTGATGCTTGCGCTCAGGCTGACGATAGTGAAAATCCCGATCGCATTCGCTGCGACGACGCCGAACAGCCGTTCGCCGACGACGTCGAGCAGGCGGCCTGGGAGAGCGGCGAGCGCTGCCGGGCCGAGAACATGCAGGTAGAGGGCGTTGAGCGCGACGTAAATCACGATCACGGTCGCCGTCCCCAGACCGAGCGCGAGCGGAACGTTGCGGCCAGGGTCGCGGACTTCTTCGGCGACGTACACGGCGGCATTCCAGCCCGAGTAGGTAAACATGATCGGCACGAGCGCGAGCAGCATTCCCGATAGCTGGGTGCTCGTCGTCGCGGCGGTTGTGGCTCCGCCGGCGCCCGAGCCAATCATGAAACCGAGCGCGATGATCAACGCCAGCGCGCTCGCCTTCAGACCGGCGAGGAGGTTCTGCACCAGGCGTCCCGGTCCAAGCCCACGGATGTGGATGAACGAGAGCACCGCGATCGGCACGAGCGCAACGAGTGCCTTCGGCGAAATCACCAGGGGAAGAAGCGGTACCGGAATCGTCAGGATCGGCGTCGAGTCGGCGGCGGCAGGGACAAACCTGCCGATGTAGTCGGCAAGCGCGAGAGCGCTGGCGGCGATCGCACCGGAAAAACCGGCGACAAATGATGTCCAACCGGTGAGAAATGCGGCTAGAGGACCGAGCGCCTCGCGGAGGTAGACGTATTCGCCACCGGCGCGCGGTCGGAGAGCCGAAAGCTCTGCGTAGGCCATGGCGCCGGCGAATGCGAGCGCACCGCCAATCAGCCACACCCATAAAATCGCGCCGGTGGTGCCGACCATTTGCGCGACGATGATGGGGACAAAGAAGATGCCGCCACCGATCACGTTGGAAACGACGATCGCCGCGGCGTCAATCGGGCCGAGCCTTCGATCGAGCACGGACGCGGATGGAAGCGGAGCGGCCGGAGCGTGAACGTCGCGCGACACGAGCGATCGTTACTGCGTCAGCAGCTGGCGCGCGATCGGCACACGCTGCAGCTCTACCCACTGTGACGAGCTCTGTTTCGCGAAGATCTGCACTTCCATGTCCTGGAAGTGGCTGTTCTTCAGCATTTCCGCGCGTGTCTGCGGAGGATCGCCGGTGTAGCCCCACTGCGTCCGCACGACCACCGGCTTGGTCTGGTCGCCTTCAAACGGCACGCTCTGCACGTAGACATCATCAGTGTGATCCTGAGAGCCGACGAACATGAACGTGAGATTGAGCGAGACCGACGACAGTTTGACGTCAGGCTTTTTCCGCAGCGTGAACGTAACGCTCGGGACCAGCTTGTTCTTGCCGGCGACGATGCCGGCGTCGAACCATCCGGACGAGACGTCGACCACCTGCAGGGCCTGTTTGAGATCGACGGGGGGACCGCACGCGGAACCCAACGCGGCGAGGAGGGCGATGGCAGCGAACGTGGTGCGCCGGATCATCGAGGGATTCTAAGCCACGGACGAACGCGGAACAACATCGATCGCCTCACGCCGCGGATGCACGCCGATTAACTCAGCCGCGGCAATTTAGACCCTTTTCGACAGAAGTTGTTCCGCAGGAGACTCCGTCAGGACTTGTCGTCTTCCGCAATTCAAAACTGGCGGACTTCGACCTTCGCTCGAGCTTCTTCTTTGGTGAGACGGCCAGCAAAATAATCCGCGAGATCGCTGCCCTTGACTCGGAGCACGACGGTCTTCTGCTGGAGGATTTGACCGGGCGTCAGCGCTCCGTCACTGCCACGTGCGGCAACCGACAGCCACTCATCCGGCTTCAATTCCAGGTTCTTGGAGAAATCGAGCATCGCATCGGTGAGCTGAAGCTCGACTTCGCTACGGTACTTGTCCCCCGTGTCCTGCACCGACTTCAACGCGTCTCTGTAGGTTCTGGGAATCACCGGAGCCGGATCCGCCTTCATGTCAGGTCTGTTCTCGCTGACGGGGCTGGCTTCAGGTTTCGTGTGATCTGGTTCCGGCTTCTGAATCGCGCGCTGGTCCATCTGATCCAGCAAGTTGACCGTGAGATTGAGATCGAGAGACGGGATCTCGACGTAGACGAAGACGCCGTATCCGTCGAGGATGAACCCCTTCGCGTGCGCGTCGGTGGTCATGAAATCCGCGTTGCTGTTATGCGCCTGAACGTCCTTGGCCACGCGACGGGCGGCGTTGGTCACCGCTCTTTCGAGCGTCCCTTCGAACATATTGATCTGTTCGTGCCGGCGGATCTGTTCGGCTCCCGGCGCGACCGCCGTTTGCGCGAAAAGCCTGGTCCCGGAGGTCATCAACGGTATGGTCATCATCGCAACCGCGATCGTTCGCTTCACGGCTCACCTCACCACAACTACTTCGAGTCGTACGACGCGGTGCGAACGAGCAACTGCCGTACGATGCTGTTCGTTACACCGCTCGTATTCTGGAGACGGGTTATCCCTTGATCGATGGTAGCCAGATCCAATCGCCGCTGCGCGTCGACCTCGCGCATCAAATCGGTCAGACGAGCGGCGACCTCGCGTTCATGACGGGTCTCGCTCTTACCGACGATCTCGCGCACGCGCTGGAGCAGCTCCGCATCAGTGAGATCGCTCGCGGACGCGTTCTGCACCGCCGACGGTTGATGCGCGGCCATCGCGCGCTCGAGACCGCGCAGACGCTGATCGAGTTGATCGGCCTGCGTCTTCCATTCGACCGGCGTGACGGTTGACGCCGCTGCGGCGGGTTCGGCCGCATGATTCCAGCCGGTCCGCACGACGAGACCGTCGTGGCCGTACCGGATATCGAGATTGGCGATCCCAGCGCCCAGAGCCAGCAGGAGGACAGCAGCCGCCGCGAGGCCCCACGCGGGAGAAAATCCAGACCACCAGCGCGCGGGCTTCTCGGACTTCCGGATTATCTGAAAGCCAAGGTCGGCCTCTGGCGGCGTCCACGAGGCAATCTGCGCGCGCGTGTCGCCCAGTGCCGCAAGCTCGTCGCGGCATTCGACGC
>JBPYFA010000146.1:0-31377 GCA_051986585.1 Vicinamibacterales bacterium
CCCCGAATAATCGATCCATTTGTCGGGATACCCGACGCCGACGTACAGCGTCTTCAGTTTTTCCTTCGCCTTGGTCTTGGTCGCCGGGGTCATCCAGTCGAGGGCGTCGATCCGTTTGTCGAACGCCTTGGTCAGGTCGTCCACCATGGCGCGCACATTGGCTTTGGCTTCGGGCGAAAAATGCTTCGCGACATACAGTTTCCCGACGATTTCGCCAAGCGACGCGCTCGTGGCATCGACACCTCGCTGCCAGCGCGGCCGCTGTTCCGGCGTCCCATTGAGCGTCTTGGCGTAGAAGGCAAATCCCTCATTGGCAAAGGCCTTGGGAAGAAGGCCGGTCACCCTGTTCACGGTGTGAAACGCCAGCCAGTCCTTCCACACGTCGAGCGGCTCTTTTGCCACCAGCGCCGACAGACCGGTCACCGCGGCTGGATGCCAGACGATGAACGTGGGAGCATCCTTGAGGCCGGCGGCGTCGAGCAGCGTCGCCCAATCGATTCCCGGTGCCTTGCTCGTCAGCGAGTCCCTGGGCCACGACTGCGCCAGCGTCACAGTGGCGGACTCGACCCGCGTCGCGTGCACTTTCGCCATCTTGGTTTCGAGATCGACGATCCGCGCGGCGCGCGCCTGCGCGTTGGCGAAACCGGCCAGCCCGAGCAGCGCAGCCACATGGCGCTTGTAGTCCGCCCGCACCGATGCCATCTTCGCGTTCGTCGACAGGTAGTAATCGCGATCCGGCATCCCCAGGCCGCCCTGGAGGAGATACGGCGTGTTGTGATCCGGATCCTGGAGGCCCTGCGCGATGAAGACGCCGAGCAGATGTTCGGTTTGGAAATTTGTCGCATTCAGCGGGTCGACGTCGGCGCGGAGCGTCTCGCCGATCGCGCGAGCCAAGCCGCGTTTGTCCGCAATCGCCGCGACCGCGTCGAGCTTGGGCTTGATCGGCGACAGGCCCTTGGACTCGATACCCGCCTCGTCCATGTAGCTGGCGTAGAAGTCGCCAATCTTTCGCGCATCCGCCGAGGCGTTCGCTCCGGAGTTCGCCGGATCCTGAATGAGATCAACCGTCTGCTTCCGGGTCTGATCGATCAGGATGGTGGCCACGCCATACTCGGACTTGTCTGGCGGGATCGTTGTCGATTTCATCCAGCCGCCGTTGGCGAAGGCGTTGAAGTCGTCGCCTGGGGCGACCGACTTGTCCATACCCGCGACATCGATGCCGGAGGGTAACGGCGTTGCGTTGGCTGCCGGCTCGGCTGATTTGGATGAGCACGCGGTCGAGGTAAGAAGGGTAACGAGCAGGGCTGCGGGAAGCTTCACGCGCATAGGATCAATAGTAGTGCAGGGGAGCTAACGGAGGTGACGAAGAGAGCGGAGTTCACAACGAAGGAACGAAGATAACGGAGACGTCGAAGTTGCAATCTTGTTTTGTTGCGATCCGTACGGACAAGCTGCCATCAGTGTTCGTTGTCTAACCCATGATTACTTCGTTCGTCTTCGTTCACTTCGTTCCTTCGTTGTCAACTCCGTTTCCTCCGTAACCTCCCTAGCTCGCCCGGAACTCCCGACTGGAGCTCTTGACGAGATCGACCGGCAGTGCGCCATCGAACGTCAGCACCCGATAGCGCAGCGTCAACGTCTTGCCCGACGCGAGCTCGTAAGGTTTATCGGCGACGATGCAGGGGTTGATCATCCAGACATAACGCGGATTGTGCCAGGTGCTCGGTGGGTTGGATGGATGATCGATCACGGCGCAGCCGACGGCTTTTCCGCTGGTCAGCTTGATCGAATAGGCATACCAGTCCGCCGCAGGCCAGTTGAGATCCGCAACCGAATAGTGCGGATCGGGAAGGTTGACCCGGCCCGCCGGACTCTCGTACCACGAGTCGCCATCGTTGCGCGCGCGTACGCAAAATCCACCGAACGGTTGTTGATTAATCGTCATCAGGCCATCAGGCGTGAGGCGATAGGTGAGGTCCAGAAGATTGGCGCCGTCGATTCGTTTCCATGCGGCGGTCGTCTGCTCGTCGACCACCTTCCGATTCGCAATCATCCAGTTGTTTTGAATCTCAACCGTCGCCGAGGTAGGCGTCGACGGACCGAGTTTCAGGCTGCCGTTCGTGATCACCCGGCCGTCAGTCGGGGCGAACTGGCCCCATCCCCAGAAATCAGCGCGGCTGATGTCGAAGCCATGGGTCGGGCCCAGTGGTCCGAGCTTGCTGAAATCGCCTGGCCATCGAAATTCCATCGAGTGCCAGGCGAGAAACACGCCGCGGTGATGCACGTGATCGCCCGGAGCGAGATCGGTGACGCGTTCGCCAGATGGCGTGTTCAACGGATGGAAGCAACAGGCGCTGTTCGCGCGCAGGTTCGAACCCGCCGGCTTGGTGGTCAGGTACGTGTACGCCACACGTCCGTCAGGACCGCGTAGCGTCTGCCCGGCGGGGTCGGGCACAAGCTCGTGCGAACGCGTCTGCATCGGCACTCCAATCGAAGCCGCCGCCAATCCGGCGGTTGTCGCGAGGAACTCCCGTCGTCCGATCTCTTCGCACATGGAGCCCGACTGTAGCACGGACCGCGCGTCCTGGCCTTTTCCCCGTCACTTTCAGTGTCTGAACGGCTGCAACAGCATCCCTATCCTGGACGTTTCGGCGACCGATCCGGCTGTGAATTGAAATCGATCCAACGCCTCTGGTCCCCACAGCGCGCCGACGATCACCATCAGCTGGAGATCGGCGCGGACGGATTCGGGCACCGTCGGATCGTTCATCATCCGCTGACGTTCGTCGTGCGTCATGTCGCGCAGATGCATCGCGCGACGCCCACTGCCAACCACGTGATCGGTGATCGGAGCGTGGGCGACCAGGACGTTCAGGATGCGGTCCTGCCAGTCCTTCGAAAGCTGCGGAAACACCGAACGGAACCAGAACGTCGTCAGGAGCTTTCTCAGTTCAGGCCCGTCCATCGCGATGTGGCCGTCGACGCCATTGGCGGCAATCACCAGCGCGGCCGGGTCGGACCGATTCACCGCGCGAGCAAAGTCCCAGATGGTCGCGAACATGCGGGCCGGGGCGGCACCGAGACGTTCAGCGGTGGGCCTGGCGGGCACAACGTCGGTCGCGCCGTCGACATCGCTCTCTGTCGACACCACGGTCCGGGATGTGGCAACGACCAGGTCGTCCTCCAGCGCAGTCGGGACGATAGGCACGTCGTCGACATCGGACGTTTGGCTCACACGGGCCGGCATTCGACGCTCCGCCGTCCAGTCGATTTCGAGCGGCGGATGATTGCCGGTGTACTCGGCAAAGAGCGTCGTCACGCCCCACGGACGCGGCGCGTGAATCGCGCGCGCATAAAGAGGATTGTACGCACCGTCTGGAGCCTGCCGAGCGGCGAGCGCGGCCAGCTTTCCCTTGATCTTGCCGTCGACGACATTCGACCAGGTGCCTTGGATGCAGACGAGCGACGTGCCCACCGGTCCGTCGAAGGCGCAGAACGGATTCTGCCAGCAGCCGTACGCGGCCGACTGGATTTGGTCGTCGTCGGGCTCGTGGCCATTCGCGGGATCGATCTCAGAGAAACCAATCCGCAGCCTGCCGTGCCCTGCGAACAGGATCGAAAGGTCAGACGGATCGACCTGGGAAAGATCCCACAGCACATACAGCAGTCCACGAAGACCTCGTGCGACCGGCAGGTTCATGCGCTCCCACACGACCGGCTGCGGTTCTGGATCCGCATCGCGGTATCCCCGGTCGTTCAGGATTTCGATCAGGCGAATCCCTGCAGCATCGAACCGCTCGGCAACTCGAAGCGCGTGATCGTATCGGCGTTTTTCCACCTCGTGACGTTCGAATGATGGCCGAACGAAAATTGGAATCACCAGCTTCTTCTGCTGACGCGCCATCTGCGCGATCGGGAAGAGTGTTCCGGCCCCGGTGCCCTTGCCTCCAGTCCCGATGACGATCACCACGGAATGACGGCTCAGTAGCGCTTCGACGTCCGCCCGTGACTCGTCCAGGGCCTGCTTGGCCAGCTCCGGGTTGTGCATCGATCCGAGACGACGGGTCGTGACATCGCCGATGATCAATCGTTCTTCCTTCGGCACATCCGCCAACGAGAATTCGTTGGTGTCGAGAAAGCGCGTCGTTACCGCACGCCGGAGCCGCTCGGCATAGCGGGCATCCGTTTTCTGCGTCACCGTGAGGTCCCGTTTGAACAGCGCTTTCAGGGAGCGCAGAATGTTTCCGCCGCCACCGCCGGAGCTGAGAATGAGAACATTCACGACACACCTTCTTGCGGTTTGTTGGTTTCGAGCTGACACGGCACGACCACCCACGGACCCTCGGCATAGAGTGGACCTGCAACGAATGCATCCTCGTTCAGAAGACGCAGCACGCGCGCCACGTCGTATTCCACGTTCCTGAGGTGATCCGCCAGATTTGGATAAGTCCGTCCGCCCGCCGGAGCGAGAAGAATCTCCACCGACCGACGCGAGATACGCAGACGCGATCGGATCGGCGGTAGCGTGGCATTGCGGCACAGCGGGCGGGCAAATTCGTGGACGAACCGCTCACCAAACCCTTGCATGGCAGCCATTCGCAATCGCCGGTCGTCGATGCCGTTCCACGCCCACGCCAGGCCGACGCTGGCGACGGTCATCGCCAGCGGCACCAGCCACCACAGGAACCTGAAATCCCCCGGCACCGCGATCGCGCCGATCGTCGACTGAGCGAGGGGCAGTGAAGCTGACGATATCGGAACATAGCGCGGCTGCAACAATCCCGGACGCAACATCTCGGCCGCGACGCACACCCGCCAACCAGGCTCAATCTCGTCGTAGCGAGACTTCGGCAACACGCTCCGCGATGCGGTGTTCACAATCTGGAACCATGGCTGCTGCCGGTTATGAATATCGCCGGTGAACCGCTCCGCGAGTCGAGCGGCGGTGTCGCCGGCACGGATCGGGAAACAGGTCAGCTGGCTGAGAGGACGAATCTCGCCGGGCGAGTGACGCACGTCGGCGACAACGGTGACGGAACCGCTTGCGAGGATGAGAACGACGGGGAGCGCTCGGAGTCCTGACACGGTACCTGAATCTGAGCAGGTGCGTCCGTGGCGATAGGTCAAGTAGTGTACCGCCTGTTAGCCCGCGCAGATCGCGCACGATTGTGGTTTTCTCGCAGGAGAAGGAACAGATGGGCTGGACATGTGTCCGGATGAGGTGGCAAATTCTGCCCAGTTCACAGGACGCTCAGCCGTCCACGGCCGAACTGGGTCGGATTAGACCGGTTTTCGGTTTTTGGTTTTCGGTTCTAGGTTGGTTTGGGGTTTTGGTTTGGAGTTCGTTTGGGGTCTTGGTTTGTCGTTCGCGCCCAACAGTGCAACCAAGAACGACAAACCGATAACCCCAACTGAGAATCAAAAACTCAAAACCAAGAACTGACCGGCAACACCGTCGATGCCTACTGATCCGACCGCAGCGATTGCGATGGATCGATTCGGGTCGCCCGCCGGGAGGGGAAGAACGCCGCGGACGCGGCGGCGATGGCGACGACGAGTGTTCCCGCCATAAACGCCGTTCCGTTGAGGATGGCCACATTCTGCAGCGGAACGATCGCAGCCAGCACACCGAGCGCCGAGAATGACACGATGAGGCCAAGGCCCGATCCAATCGCGACCAACCGCGCGGCCTGCGACATTACTAGCCGCATGATTGCCGCCGACGAGGCACCGAGCGCGATCCGGATGCCGATCTCCTTGGTGCGCTGACTGAGTCCGTAGGTCACCACACCGTAGAGTCCAGAGACGCTGAGGGCGAGGGCGATGCCGCTCAACAGCAGACCGATCCAGGAAGCAATCATCATCGGATACGTCTGGAGTGCTAGCGCTTCGTCGAGCGACAAGGTTGTAAACGCGATCGGGTTGGGATCGATCGTCCGCAGTGCCGTCTCCAATTTGTCCGGACGAACATCCTGAATCGACCGGCCGCGCACGAGCAGAGCCTTGGCATGCGGTGCGCCGGGGCTGGTCGGCAAGTACAGGTGAGGCCTGCGACCGTCATAAACGAGACCGCTCACCACATCCTTCGCCACACCAACGACGACGATTTCGTCGCCTTCGACGTCGACCTGCGCGCTTGATACCAGCCGATCGTGGGTCATCACATCGGGCCGGTCTTCTGGCGGTGCCCAGAACCGAAATGTCCGCCCGAGCGGATCGGCGCCCGGCCACAGAGCCTGCGCTGCCGACGCGCTGATGATCGCGACCTTGGCTTCAGTTCGAGCTTCATCGGGCTGAAAGCTGCGCCCCGCGGCAATCGGAATCTGAACCGTTGCGAAGTAGTCGGGCGAGACGAACATGTAGGTCATCGCCGTGATCTTGTCGCCGCGAGACTTGCGAACTGGCGACATCGGCAGCTCGCCGGTCAGCGGATTGGCGCTCGTCACCGAAACGCCTGCGGTCGCAGCGCTCGCTCTGAGCGCCTCGTATGCCCGTGAAACCAGATTCGATGTGCGCCCCGCAGCTGCCGATCTGATCGAGGTGAGGGGATGGGTGTCGAAACCGATATCGGTACTCTTCAACACATCGCCGTTCCGCACCAGCGTCGCAGCGACGATGATCAGGACGAGCGATACCGCCACCTGGCTGATGACGAGCACGTTTCGCAGCCTGGATGCGTGCGCCCCCGAGATCAACTCGCCGCGCAGCGCGGTGGTCAGGTTCAGCCGCGTTCCTTGCAAGGCTGGCAAGAGGGCGAACACGAGGGTTGTGAGCGCCGCCACGATCAGCGTAAATGCAAACACTCGATGGTCGAGGTCCAGCGGCAACACTCGGGCGGCCGATGCGACAGACGACGGCAGCGTCGTGAAAAAGATGGAAAGGCCGGCGCGCAGGACAAGGCGAGCCATCACAAGTGCCGCCATGCCGGCCGTCGCGGCGATCAGAATGCCCTCCAACAGCAATTGTCGAACGACCCGCCAGCGTCCTGCGCCGAGAGCGAGACGAATTCCTATTTCCCGATGCCGCGCGTTGGCGCGCGCGAGCATCACGTTCGATACATTCGCGCAGGCAGCCACGAGCACCAGCACGAAGGCTGCAAACACGGGCGAGAGCCTGGCGAGCAAGCCGGCGGTGAGCGGCGCAGGCGTCGCCTGCGGCTCTACCTCGGCGCGAACATGGCCCTGCCGGTCGGCGAGCCGCGCGATATCTGCGGAAAGCGCCGACGCGACTTGCTCGGCGGTGACGTCACGCTTCAATCGAACGATGACGGCGAGCTCGCGCGGCTGTTTAGTGCCGAAGAGATCCTGCTTCATTACCGCCGCATGCATCGTGACCGGCACCCAGACGTCCGGTGGCGTGTCGTTCAGGCCGAGAAACTCCTCCTGCGCGATGCCGACGATCGTGAACACCTGATCGTTGAGGCGAATCGTGCGTCCGACGACCGCCGGATCGTTCTTGACCAGTCGTGTCCACGCTCGGTAACTGAGTACAGCGACCGAACCCCCGCCCGGCGACCGAGCATCGAAATCCTGCAATGCGCGGCCGGCAAGAACGCGGCCTCCGAGCCCGGAGAAGTAGTTGCCGGTCACAAACGCGACCAGCAGGGGCGAACCGTCCGACGGAACCGTCCGATTGCGCTCACCGATCACATCGTCGAACAAATCCTGACGCTGGCGGAGTTCCTGGTAGTCGCTCCAGCGAAACGTTCGTCCGGCTGATCCGCCGCCTTCATTGCGAGCGCTCCAGCGAATTTCATAGAGGCTGTACGGGTCACGAACCGCATACGGCCGGAGCACGTACGCGTTGAAGACGGCAAAGACGACCGTGACAAGCGTGAGCGCCACCGTCAGGGTGGCAATCGTGGTCACCGCGAACGATCGCTCGCGCACCAGCGCGCGAATGCTGTACGAAAGGTCTTTGAGGAGCTGATTGAGCATGGCGCGTCTCCCGAGGGCACACGACCGGCTGGACGAGGATCATAGACGAGTCGGCGACGAGGTGCGTTCCAATCTCGTCAATGAAGATGATCTTGACCGCGGAGAAACGGCGGCGCAGCATCGCACAAAGGTGGCTCGGGGATGATGCGCATGCGAACGAGTCTGACCATCGGTGCGGTTGTGATCTTTTCGCTCTTGGGCGCGGGTTCCCGGGGAGCACCCCAGGCGCCTTCAATCCGCACCGTTGATGAAAAGACGCTGCGTCAGTACACCGGCGCCTATCGCTGGGAAGACAACACGTTCCTCTACCTGCAGATGTGGGACGAGTACAGCGGGTTTTCAAAACCCAGTCAGCTCGTGGCGTTTGACGAATCGGGCGACGTCCGAGTGTTGTACCCGAGCGACGAGGATCGCTTCTTTACCGGCCCCGGCGCCGCAGTTGCGACGTCGGTCGAATCGCGAATCGAATTTGAACGAGACAAGGCTGGACGGCGACAAACCCTCACGTGGCGGAAGACGGGGAGTCCTCCTCGTCTTGCGCGCCGTGCTGACATCGAAACCCATGAAGAGGTCCATTTCTCCAGCGGCAGCGTGCAGCTTGCCGGCACGCTGGTTCGGCCGTCAACGAACACGCGAGCTCCGGCAGTCGTCCTCGTCCACGGCTCAGGCGCGGAGAATCGTGAGTACATTCTCCCGTTCGCGAGATTTCTCGTGCGGCGCGGTCTGGCGGTCTTCGGTTTCGACAAGCGCGGCGTGGGTGGCTCGACCGGCGATTGGAACACCGCGTCGTACGACGACCTGGCGGGCGACGTCGTGTCAGCCGTCCGCTATCTGAAAACACGACCCGACATCGATCCTTCGCAGATTGGTTTACTTGGTGTGAGCCAGGCGGGTTGGATCATGCAGCTGGCGGCGGTCCAACTGGATGACCTCAAATTCATGATCAGCATTTCCGGAGCCGGCGTATCACCGGCCGAGACCACCCTCGATCAGACCCAGAATGAATTGTCCGCGAATGGGATGAAACCTGACGCGGTAACTTCAATCGTGGCGTTGATGAAACTGCAATACGAATTTGCCAGAACCGGGCGCGGCTGGGACGAATATGCGGCGGCGCGTCAGAAGTTAGCCGCCCAGATGGGTCCGCCTCCGGATTCGTTTCCGGGCACGCGCGATCATCCGTATTGGCAGACAATCCGTCGCTCGTATTTCTACGATCCGCAGCCTGTGATCCGGCGACTGCACGTTCCTGTTCTTGCCATCTTCGGTGAGCTGGATAACAACATCGTCGCGGACAAGAACAAGAGCGCGTGGGAAGCTGCGCTCAAAGCGGGAGGGAACAAGGATTACACGCTCGTCACTCTGCCAAAGGCCAACCATCTGCAATTCGAGGCAATCGTCGGAAGCAACGCAGAGGCACCTTCATTGAAACGAATCGTTCCGACCTATTTTTCAACCGTGCAGAGCTGGCTGGCCAAACGAATTCACGGGCTCGACACGATGGCACGGAAAGACTGAGGATCGCGTCCTCATTAGTACTGGAGCGCCCTCATCGGATCGATGTCAAAACGTATAACCGATCGAGAAGGTCACCGGCACTTTCACAGACGCGTTCGACGTGAACAGGTTGCCGTTGGAGTAGTGCTTGATGCCGATCTCGGCGTTGAACCGGTGATCCCTGCCGAGCAGCGTACCGATGCCCAAGAAATCCTGGAACGTGAACCGCGCGCCGGTGTCATGGTTGTCGATGACCGACTGCGAGATGAAGGTCGGTCCGGCGAGCGAGTAATTGAAGTAGAGGTCGGCTGGCTGCGAGCGGACGAAGAAGAACCGGAACATCGGGTAACCAGAGATTGTTCCGAAGGCGTCACTGTTGCCATCGCTCCGCCACATCGACCCGCTGGCGCCGAGATCGAAGGCAAACACCTTCTTGGTATGGAACACGTTGCGCTGGTAATCGATGGTCACACCGTGCCGCGTGTCGACGTGGCCGCCCCAGAAGATCGGAATTCTCCTGGAAAAGAGATCGTTCATCCCGTAGCTGAAGACGTTGGTCGTGAAACCGACGCGGATCATATTGGCAGGGAACACGTAGCCGCTGCTGCGGTTTTCCTCGACCGCTGCTTCCGGGACAGGCCGCATGTGGTAGCGGAGACCTGCAGTGTACATCCGCGTGGACGGTTGGGCGAACGAGTCCCGGCCCGGCAGGTACGTCGCACTCAGCATCAAGTCGAGCGTCGGAGACGTCCGGATATCGAGACCGCCACCCAGCATACCCGACGTGTAGTGGGCGCTCATCAGCGCCACCTTGCCGTTGATGATGACGCCAGACCGGCTCGTGATGCCGCCGCCTCCTTCGCCATACGCAGATATCTTGCTCGTAATCGGAACGTTGAGGGCCAGCGCGACGCCGGCATAGGCGTTCGACACCTGCTGGGTTCCGGTCGTGCCATTGATATTGTTGTACTGAACGAACCACACCGGCCGCATGTAGATAGCCTGTGCGCTCAGGTATTTCGTGAAGCGATGCCCGAACAGGTCTGCGCGCACCGCCAGCCGCGGTTTGTCGATCGACTCCGCCTGGAAACCAGGTTCGAGCTGCCGCTGGCCGAACAGGTAGCCGATCGTTCCCACGCTGAACGTGAAGAACGAGTTCTCCATGAACTTCGGATACTGGGTCCGCCCGTCGATCGCGGGCTTGTGCGGAGTTTCCTGAACGGCAGCTGCGTTTCCGTCGCGCCCCGGCTGCGCCGCTTCCTGTGCGCGGACGCCGGACGCCGTACACACCAGGACGGCTACGAGCAACGAACGTGCAGCAGGCATGGGCCGACACATTCTACGCCAGGCAGCAGCTGCGGCAGCCTCTTCTTCCGGAAAATGTCGCGCGAATCCGCCGCGGTGTCTCAGTAGGCGACGCGAACGCTCACCAGTCCGGTCCTGGGCGGCTGGATCGCGGTCGGCTCCCGGAAACGGGGCCCGGCGACGACGTACTCGGAGACTTCCTTCTGCATGCCGGGCAGGTTGTAGATGTCGAAACCGGCAGTCAGGGTGGCACGGCCAATCGGAAACGCACGCTGGACGCGGACGTCGAGTGTGCCGGTGTAGGTGAATGCCGACCCGCCGTTGCGGTAGGAGCGCACAAGTATTGGCCCTTGCGTCAACCCGTCGTTGACCGCGACGAGCCGACCGAACGGTTGACCATCTTGATACCGCGCAAGGGCCCCAACGGTGAAACCACCGGCAACCCGGTAGATGGCCGCGAGCTTGGCGACGTGCGACCGATCCTGAAACAGCTGGCCGCGCGCGTAGGTTTCGCGGTTGGCGTCCACGAAAAGATTGCCAAGCACGCTCTGGTCATTTTCGGTCGGCAGGAAGCCAATCGCCGCCGCCGACGCGTTCGCCCAGGTGAGAGCGATTCCCGCCAGCAGCGTCACCCGTTCCGTCGTCACACGGGTGTTGAGCTCGAGCGCCCACGATTCCGCGGGATCGGCGGCCGTGTTCGTCAGCATGTAGCGGTCGTGTCCGTACATCCCAGCTGGCCGGTCGAACGCAACGGTGAACGGCTTGTCAAAGCGACCGGCGGTCGCAGCGACGTAACTCGGATCCGGGACGGCGAACGCCGAATAGCTCGAGAACGGGACGCCAGGGTCTTCCAACGACAGCAGCGACGATTCGCGCTTCACGACACGCGCGAGCTCGACTTCGAATCTACGGAACGGCCGTGCCCCGACCGCGATTGTGAATTCATCGGTGGTAGGACGGTTCATCGCCGGATCGATCGACGTCAGCGTTGGATCGCCTCCCGTCCCTGGTCCGATACGAGCGATCGGCGTGCCGGCGGATCCGCCCGTCCACCGCGCAATATCGGCCACCGGTGCGGCCGGGTCGCCGATCGCCAGCAGGTTGAGTGGCATTTGGTAGGCCGAGCGACGATAGCCGCCGGTCAGCGTGATGCCGAACTTCTGCAACACGCGCCATTCGGCCAAGGCGCGCGGCAGCAGCGACGTCCAGTTGACGCCATTCGCTGACAGATCCGCGGCCCCGGCCGCGTGATCGATCCGGATTCCGCCGTCGATCGTGACCGGGCCCAGTACGAGCCGCTCGTCGACAAAGCCGGACACGGTGGTGAGGTGACGGAAGTCCGTCGGCGACGGACGGGTGAGCGTCCAGAGACGGGCGGGCGTGCCGTCGACCACCTCGCGGATTTCCTGGATGCCGTTCGGGACAACGCGGACTCGCGCATTGTGAACGTCGATGCCCCCACTGGGAAACCATTTGCGCGGATAGGAGATGCGTCCGCCCAGCGTCCACGTGCGCGACGTGCCGACGCCAGTGTCGAACAGATCGGAGATGGGATCGCTCGTGAGGCTGTCGATGGCGATCGAACTTTCAAGCGGTGCGGCCGTTCGCTTGCGCTCGGTGTAGCCGGCATAGGCGCGCCACCGCAGCCGATCGGTGGCGTGCCGTTCCCACGCGCCTTGCAGGTGCACGCCGCGATCGTCGAAATCCGTCGTCGACACTCGTTGCAGCCACCCGATGGCGCGGATCTCATCGTCCGGCGTTGCCGCGAAGGTGGCATGCACGAACGCGCTGCCGATAGTGTCGTCGGCCGGATCACCCGAAGTGGCGGCGACATGCGACAGGTTCCGCCACAAGCCGGCGGCCGCGAGACCGATGCGCGGCGACACGGGTCCGCTGATCGCGAAGCTGCCATCGGCCAGGTGATCGACGCGATCAACGGCCGCAACCGGCTGGGCTGTGCCGCTGGTCAGGAAGCCGCCGGACAGGGATCCTTCGAACGAGCGCACCCAGTTCGTGCCCGCTCGAATGGGTTCAAGGTTCATCGACACCGCGGATGCGCTCTCGTCGAGGCCCAACGCGCCAACGGCGACATCCACTCTCGAGAAGACCGGGAGCAGCGGGACCAGCAGCGGTGTGCCGCCGGTCCGCGGATCGGTGATCGTGATGTCGCCAAAGCGGATCTGTGTCTGGGTCCACGAATTCAGGAGCCCGCCGGCACGGGGTGGCGTGGCGCTGTTCAAGCCGCCGGCGACAAACCGATCCGCGATCGCTTCCGTCTGCATCGCGTCCAGGACGGCGAACGGATTGCCGGACGCCGGCAATTCGCGCAGCATGTCGCCGGTGAGGGCACTGCCAAGAAGCGGCTGCTCGGGGGTCGTGACCGATTGTGCGGCAACCGCCGCTTCCGTGAGCAGCGCGAACGCTGCGACCGCGAGACAGAACCGGAGTATGGCCGATGCCGCGTGTATCGATGCCATCAGGGCGGGTGAATTCGATCAGATGAAAGCGATGCCGACGACCGATCCGGCGCTGATCGATGCGGGGAGCCGTCGCTGGAACACGGCAATCCTAACAGCCGACGACCGCCGGGCAGAAGGAAATTGTGAACCTGTCATCAGTTGCAACATGCGAGTCAGCGTGCCGTTGCAAGCGCGAAGACGTACAGGGCGCTCCCGCTGGCGATCGCGACGTGCTGCGACCCGTTCACCAGAAACGTCATCGGTGCCGCTTCGATCGCGCCCCCGGTTTGAAACGACCAGAGCGCTTGGCCAGACGATGCGTCGAGCGCATAGAAATTGCCTTCATTCGATCCGGAGAACACTAGCCCGCCGGCGGTGGCGAGGATCCCACACCAGGGCGGCGACGGCAGGGGGAACTCCCACTTCTTCTGACCGGTCACGGCATCCAACGCGCGGATCGCCCCAGTCGCTTCTTCGGCGAGCGCCCGTTCGGTCATGCCGGTGTAAAACGCTCGCGGCTGGTATTCCACCTTTCGAGCTTTGTAATACGTCGAGCCCATCTCGCGCGCCGCGACGTAGAACAACCCTGTGCGCGGACTGTATGCCGGACTTCCCCAGTTCGTCGCTCCCTGCAAACTGGGATACACGAGCACACCTGCCTCCGTTGGTTCGGTTCCGGAACGGACGATTGGGCGTCCATTCGCATCGAGCCCCGTCGCCCACGTCTGTTTGGCATAGGCGGCGCCTTTGATGAACTGTCCCGTCGCGCGGTCGAGCACGTAGTAGAAGCCGTTACGGTTCGCGGTGGCAACGAGCGCCCGCTGGCGGCCATCGATTGCGGCGTCAATCAGGACGGGGATTTGATTGGCGTCCCAGTCGTGCGTGTCGTGCGGCGTGAACTGGAAATACCAACGCAGCTGCCCGGTGTCGATGTTCAGTGCGACGAGTGACGACGTATACAGGTTGTCGCCGCGGCGCACATCGCCATTCCATGGACCGGGATTGCCCGTTCCCCAGTAGAGCAGCTTCAAGGCCGGGTCATAGGAACCGGTCAGCCATGTCGTCCCACCACCACGGCGCCAGCTGTCGGCCGACCAGCTTTCGTTGCCCTCTTCACCCGTTGCCGGCACCGTCCAGAAGCGCCACACGCGTCGTCCGTCCACCGCGTCGTACGCATCAAGGAAGCCACGGACACCTGCTTCGCCGCCGCTGACGCCAACGATGATCTTGCCGTCGACCGCCAGCGGTGCCGCCGTGATTGAATATCCTTCGGAATTGTCGGCGACGGGAACGGTCCAGCGTTCGATGCCCGATTGAGCGTCGAGGGCCACAAGCTTGCCATCCAACGTGCCGACGTAGACCTTGTCGCCAGCCACCGCGACGCCGCGGTTCGTTTTACCAAAACCCAACGTAATCACGGTCTGCGGCATCGTTCGTGTCCACTTCCACAACGGACGGCCGCTCTGGGGCGACAACGCGACGACAGTTGCCGGCGGGCAGGTGAGATAGATGAAGCCATTCGCCGCGATCGGCGTCGCCTCCACGGACCCGCTGCCACACTGGTAGACCCACGCGGCGCGCAACTGCGCGACGTTCCCCGTCCCGATTTGCGCCAGCGGCGAATATCGCTCGGAGCGGAATGAGCCGGAATACGTTGGCCAGTCAGCACTCGCGTCGGCTTGTGGTGATGCTGGTGATGAAGGCGCTCGCGCGACAACGTCGGCAGCAAACAGCAGCACCAGCGCCGCTATGACGCCGCGGGTCTTCATCGATCGCTACCCAGCGTCGCGAGGTAGGCAACGAGATCATCGAGCTCGGTCTCGTGCAGACTCTGGAAAGACGGCATCAGCGTGCCTTTGGGCTCGCGCTCGATCTGGGCGATCGTGGCTTTGGAAAGCGTCTGAATCCGGCCCGTGGCGTCGCGCAGATGGATCCAGAACACGTCCTCGTCCAGACGGATTCCGCGAATCTCACCACCGGCTTTCAGCGTAATGTGAACGACTCCATAGTCCGGCGTATGTTCTGCGCCGGGATCCACGAGAGACTGGCGGAGCGAGATCGTTCCGCGCTGGACTCCGATCACCGACAGATCCGGGCCAACAACGCCTCCTTTGCCCCGCACGGTGTGGCACGACGCGCATCCGTTGGCCTGATAGAGGGCTTGGCCGTTTTGTGAGCTCCCTTTGATTGGTTCTCTCGCGACGCGGCTCAGGGAACGGACGTACGCGGCGGTCTGCCAGATCATCGGCTCGGACAGCGACAGAAACGTGAACGGCATCGGTGTACCTGGCACACCATTGCGAATCACCGCAATCAGTTCCTGATCGTTCGAGGCGTGAAGCAGCCTGGGACGACGAAGATCGGGCCCGGTCCCTCCTGAACCACCAGCGCCATGGCACAGCGCACACTGCGCATCGAACGTCTCCTTGCCGGCGAGCAGATCCGCGGCGGAGGCGTCACTTAGTGGCCGCGGCTGCGCCGTGCACGGCCGCGCGGCCGCGATGAGAGCGGCAGCCATGCCGAGCAGCCTGAGCCACGCGGCGAGACGAAGGGCAGCACGCATCTGTCGTTTCCTTGGCAAGGTCGCCGTCTCATGTCCGAGATGGAACCGATGACCGTGTCGGATTGGGGCGGATTGTAGCAGAGAGCGGCGTCGGAGGTGACGGAGACCACGGGACAAGATCAAACACGGAGGTACGGAGACACGGAGTATTTCCGATTTTTTGGAACCCAACAGACTCCGTACCCCCGTGTCTCCGTGTTGAAGTTTGTTCCGTGTTCTCCGTTCTCTCCGTGGGCGCTTTTGGAGTAGGCTAGGTCCCTTCTGGGAGAACAACCGATGGCGCAAGTAGCGATGACCGTCAACGGCAAGGCGCGTAAGGGCGACGTCGACCCACGCCTGCTCCTCGTCCACTTTCTGCGCGAGCATCTTCGCCTCACCGGCACGCACGTCGCCTGCGACACGAGCCAGTGCGGCGCCTGCACGGTGCTGGTCGATGGACGCAGCGTGAAATCGTGCACGATGTTCGCGGTTCAGGCCGACGGCTCGAATATCACCACGATCGAAGGGCTCGCATCCGATGGCCAGTTGCACCCGCTACAGAACGCGTTCTGGGAGGAGCACGGCCTCCAGTGCGGCTACTGCACGCCCGGGATGATCATGGCGGCGGTAACGCTGCTCGAACAACATCCGAAACCCAGCGAAACAGAAATCCGTGAAGGGATCTCCGGCAATTTCTGCCGCTGCACCGGCTATCAGCACATCGTCAACGCCATTCAGAGGGCCGCGAGCGAGAAGAGGTAAGCCATGCCAACGACTCCCGTATTGCCGAAGCTGGTTGGGCAGCGCGTGAAACGGCGTGAAGATCCGCGTTTGATCCAGGGGCGCGGCACCTACGTCGACGACATCGCGCTGATCGGGATGCAGCACTTGGCGTTCAAGCGGGGCGACGTTGCCCACGCGAAGATCCGTTCGATCGACACTGGGGCCGCCGCCGCGATGGACGGCGTCGAAGCGGTGTTCACCGGCAAAGACATTGCGGAGTTCCTCGCGCCGATGCCCATCGGCACACCGTTTCCTTCGCCCGAGCACCGCGCGGTCGCGGTCGACACGGTGCGCTATTCCGGCGAACCCGTCGCGGTGGTCGTCGCGCGCGACCGGTATGTCGCACGAGACGCCGCTGACGCGATCGTCGTCGAGTACGATCCGCTGCCGGCGGTCGTCGACGTCGAGCAGGCGATGACGGGGAAGCCGACGGTCATTCATCCCGACTTCAAAAACAATCTGGCGGTCCCGCTGGTTCCAGGCGGAACCGGAGTCTCAGCCGATGGGTCGAGGGTCGACGACTCGGCGCTCGACGCCGCGTTTGCGAAGGCCGAGGTCGTGATTTCGCAGCGCATGGTGAATCAGCGACTCGCGCCCAACACGATGGAGCCCCGCGGCGTCGTCGCGCACTTCGAGCCTGGCAAAGGGACGATGACGATCTGGTCGTCGACGCAGAACCCGCACATCCTGCGGACCTTCATCGCGGCGCTGACAGGATTGGGCCAGGATCAGGTTCGCGCGATCGCTCCGGAAGTCGGCGGCGGCTTTGGCGCGAAGATCAACATCTACGGCGAAGAATATGTCGCCGCGGCCGTCTCCAAGCGTCTCGGCATCCCGGTCAAGTGGGTTGAGGATCGGTCGGAAGCCTTCGTCGCAACGATTCACGGGCGCGACATCCTCGCCTACGTCGATGTGGCCGCGAAGCGCGACGGCACCGTACTCGGCTTGAAGCTTCGGCTGATTGCCGACATCGGCGCCTACAACATGCTGCTGACGGCTGCCATCCCGACGCTGACGATGATGATGGCGAACGCGACCTACAACATTCCCGCGGTTCGTGCGACGCTGACCGAAGTCTTCACCAACAAGACGCCAACCGATGCATACCGAGGCGCCGGGCGTCCCGAGGCGACCTACTTCGTCGAGCGCGCAATGGACATGCTGGCGCACGAACTGAAGATGGACCCGGCGGAACTGCGGCGTAAGAACTTCATCAAGCCGAGTCAGTTCCCCTTCGCCACGCAGACCGGCGCGGTTTACGACTCCGGTGATTACGAGAAGGCGCTCGATGCGGCGTTGAAGTTGGCGAAATGGGACCAGCTCAAAGCCGAGCGCGACGCCGCTCGCGCGCAGGGCCGGATCGTCGGCCTCGGCTTGTCGATGTACGTCGAGGTCTGCGGCATCGGTCCATCGGCCGCACTGCCGACCGGCGGTTGGGAGCATTCGCAGGTGACGGTCGAGCGCGACGGACGGATCAGTGCAACCACCGGCGCGTCACCACACGGGCAGGGCAACGAGACAACATTCGCGCAGATGTTGGCCGATCAGTTCGGTGTGCCATTCGAGCACGTCACGATTCTCCACGGCGACACCGGGGTCGTGAAGCAGGGGATCGGGACCTTCGGAAGCCGCTCGCAGGCGGTCGGCGGCACGGCATTGATCATGGCCGGTGCGAAGGTCAAAAAGAAGATGGCGAAGTTTGCCGCGGCGATGTTCGAGGCGCACGAAGACGACCTCGTATTCGAGAACGGCATGATTGCCGTCAAAGGCTCGCCGGCATCCGCCAAACCATTCGCGGCGGTCGCTTCGTACGCATACGTTCCCGTGCCGCTGCCCCCGGGCCTCGAGCCTGGGCTGAGCGACGAAGCCTTCTTCGAGCCGACCAACAATACCTATCCGTTTGGGTGTCACATCTCGATGCTCGAGATCGATCGCGAGACCGGGGAGCCGAAACTTCTCAAGCTCGTCGCCATCGACGATGCCGGCAATCTGATCAACCCGCTCATCGTCGAAGGACAGATCCACGGCGGACTCGCTCAAGGGATCGGCCAGGCGATGATCGAAGAGGTTGTCTACGGAGAAGACGGGCAACTGCTCACCGGCTCGTACATGGATTACGCATTGCCGCGGGCGATCGATTTCCCGCGCTTCGAGCTCGACGCGACGGTGACGCCAACGCCAGTCAATCCGCTCGGCGCCAAAGGTGTAGGGGAGGCCGGCACGCTTGGCTCGACTCCCTGCATCGTCAACGCGGCGGTCGATGCGCTCAGCGGCTTTGGCGTGAAGCATGTCGACATGATGCTGCGGCCAGAGAAGCTGTGGCGGATCATCCAGGGAGGCCGATCGTGATCTCGACGCCTTTCGAATATACGCGGGCCACGTCGCTCGACGACGCGCTGGCGAAGCTTCGCGCCGCCAATGGGAGTGGCAAGCTGATCGCGGGCGGCCACAGCCTGGTGCCGCTGATGAAGCTCCGCTTGAGCGAACCGAAACTGCTGATCGACATCGGGCGTATTCCTGGGTTGTCGGGGATCAATGCCAAGGGGGACACGATCGAGATCGGCGCCGGCACAACCCACTACGACGTGGCCACGTCTGCGTTGCTGCGGAACGTCTGCCCGATGCTGGCGGAGACGGCGGCGGACATCGGCGACCCGCAAGTCCGCAATCGTGGAACCCTCGGCGGCAGCCTCGCCCACGCCGACCCAGCGGCCGATTATCCGGCCGCTATGCTCGCGCTCGATGCCGACATTCACATCAAGGGACCGGACAAGTCGCGCGTCGTCAAAGCCAGCGACTTCTTCCAGGGCTTGTTTACGGTCGATCTGGCCGGCGACGAGATCATTACCGCCGTGCATTTCAAGCCGGTGAAAGCCGCCGCGTACGCCAAGCTTCACCAGCGGGCCTCGCACTTTGCAATTGTTGGCGTGGCCGCGGCGCTAGCCGTGAGCAACGGTGTCGTGCAAGCGGCACGAATTGGGCTCACTGGCGCGAGCTCACATGCGACCCGTCTCACCGGAGCGGAGCAGGCGTTGGCTGGGAAGCCGCTGTCGTCCGATACGATCGAGGCTGCAGCGCAGACCGCCGCCAGCGGCATCGGCGATCTCAACTCCGATCTGCACGCGAGCGAGGACTACCGGCGCGCGATGATTCCGGTGTTCACCAAACGCGCACTGTCGCGAGCGATGGAGCGATCGAAGTAGCCGAACCGGCTGTGGTCAGGCCGCAGGGGGCGGTTCGAGCTTCGCACGGAGACAGGCGAAGAAACGATCCATCGTCATTTTCGCAACGCCGCCGATGAGCCGTTGCCCAAGCCGTGCAATCGGTCCGCCTGTGTGCACAGCGCCGCTGACATCGACCGCCGTCGCGTCGCCGTCGATGCGCAACGCGACGACCGACGTGCCCTTCACGAACCCGGGCCGGCCATGCCCTTCCATCACCAATTTATAGGACTGGTGCAGCGTCTTGTCCGTCAGGGTCACCGTGCCCTGGTACGACCCGGTGATCGCCGACATCGCGACGTTGAGGGTGACGTTGTAGCGGTCTTCGCCATCGGGCTCGAACTTGTCGCAGCCGGGAATGCAGGAGGAAATCGCGTTTGGATCCATGAGCAGATCCCACACGCGATCGACCGGTGCGTTGAAGGTGTAGGTGGCGAAGATATCCATACGAGGTAACGGTCCATTCCTGGATGTCGGAGGGGGCGGAGGGAACGGAGTTCACAACGAAGGAACGAAGCGAACGGAGACGAACGGAGGAGAAAAGCTGCTTCAGGCCATCCGACCACTGTCGAAGGTTAACCAAGTGGTCGGATGACCTGGAGCAGCTTCCTTCGTTCGCCTCCGTTTACTTCGTTCCTTCGTTGTGAACTCCGCTGCCTCCGTCCCCTCCGTTACCTCAGGGAATTCAAGTGTAGCGCGAGGTCCGCGAGATTCGTCAACGTTCGGGCAGGAAGGAAATCATCAACGAAGGGCAACGCTGCCTCTAGGCCGCGCGTCAGCGGCTCATAGCCGGGCGTGCCGGCAAGCGGACTGAGCCAGATCAGGCGGTAACAACTGCGCTGAAGCCGCCCGATTTGAGCAGCCAGTTCCGCCGGGTCGCCGCAGTCCCAGCCATCAGAGATCAGCAGGACGACGGACCCGCCGTGCAGCACCCGCCGTCCCCATCGCTGATGGAACTGTTTCACCGCGTCGCCGATTCGCGTCCCTCCAGACCAGCCGGTCACCGAGCGGGATACCGCGGCGAGCGCGTCGTCTGGCTTCGCGAGCCGCAGCTGCCGGGTGACGCGACTCAGCGTCGTCGAAAAGACAAAGGCCTCGACGCGGCGGTGGCGCGTCGTCATGGCATGCGCGAAATGGAGCAGCATGCGCGAATAGCGCTCCATTGAACGGCTGACGTCACACAACAGGACCAGCGGACGCGGTCGAACCGCCCGTGTGCGGCGCCACAGCGACACCACGTCGGCGTCGGTACGAAGGCTATCGGCAATCGAGCGTCTCAGATCGATGCGAGATCCTCGGCCTCGCACCCACCGCCGGGTCTTCCGCTCGCCAGGAGTCCAGACCAGGCCAGACAATGCCGTAGCGCCTTCGGCGATCTCGCCCGCGGTAAAGGCCTCGAAATCCTTGGCCGCCAACGCGCCGAGATCACTCCAGGTCGGCAGCTGACGGTTATTCTGTTCACCTTCCCGTTCGCTCTCGTCTTGTGCCACATCTGCAAGCTCGAGCACTCCGCTCGTCTCGATAACCGCGCGCTGCTCGTCGCCCGACGGTTTCGGCGTCTGGATTTGCTCGCCCAGCCAGAATTCGTCGAAGGTGCGATCGAAGATGCCGATCTGTTCGTGACGGTGGACGAGGAGCGAGCGGCATGCGTGATACACCTCGGCCCTCGAACCGACGTTGATGTGGCCGAGCGCCTCGATGACATCGAGCAGTCGGCCTGGGTGCACGTCGATCCCGTTCTGCCTGAGAACGCGGCCGAAGATCAGGAGGTTCGAAACCAGGGGATGCGGTGCTGGCTCCATCACGCCCGAGTGGCCGTGCGCGCAAGGACGCGATCGAGCATGTCCGCCGCCGGGGCACCACGTACCGCCTCGACGTCCTCTTTCGCTTTGAGGACGACGCCCAGCGTCTCGTCGATTGCTTCCCGATCGAGCGCACTCCGATCCAGCGCCACCAGCGCATTGACCCAATCGATCGTCTCGGAGACCCCAGGCACCTTGTAGAGGTCGGCGCGGCGAAGCTCCTGCATCATCGCCGTGACCTGCTCGGCTAGCCGAGTCGACGCTCGAGGAGCGCGCACGCGGACGATATCCAGCTCTTTCTCGAACGACGGATACTCGATCCACTGATAGAGGCAGCGCCGCTTGAGCGCGTCGTGCACTTCCCGCGTCCGGTTCGAGGTGAGGACAACGAGGGGACGCTCTTTTGCCCGCAGCGTGCCGAGCTCGGGGATCGTCACCTGAAATTCGGCGAGCAGCTCGAGCAGAAAGCCTTCAAACTCTTCGTCGGCTCGATCGATTTCGTCGATCAACAGGACCGCGGGACGGGTTCGCTCGGGATCGATCGCCTGGAGGAGTGGACGCTTGATCAGAAAGGCTTCGCTGTAAAGCTCGCGATGGGCGCTGGTGCGGCTGAGCGATTCGGTCGCATCCAGAATTCTCAACTCCAGCAGCTGCCGCGGGTAGTCCCACTCGTAGAGCGCGTGGCCAACATCGAGTCCCTCATAACACTGCAATCGAATGAGGTCGGCACCGAGCGCGGCCGCTGCGGCGGCGGCGAGGGCCGTCTTTCCGACACCCGCTTCGCCCTCGAGAAACAGCGGCCGCTCGAGGCGAAGCGCGAGGAACAAAGCAACGGCGAGTCCGCGGTCCGCCACGTAATGCTCGTCGGCGAGGCGCTGCTGAAGCTCGGAAATCGATGCTGGAAGAATGTTTGTGACCTCTGGACGGGTTGCGCCGGAGTATAGCAGGTTCGTGAGGCGTAGGCGGCTCAGCGACCCGACGCCCAGTCGGACAACACCTGAACCGGATCGTCGCCAGCGGCCAGCGCGCGCACCTTCACATTCGACGCCGTCTTGTAGAGATCCGCCGCGGACGCGCCGGCCGGCTCTGCCCGTGCTGTTGTCGGGTTGACCAGGAGCACCGATCGCGGGCCGACGGCGCGCGCAACATCCGGCAGATCGAACTCGCGTAAGAGACCATAGGCGTAAATTCCAAATGGCTGGGTATAGCGTTCGGCCACGGCGAGCGAGCGATAGTCGGTGATCGCCTGGCGAAGCGCGACCCGCCGCACTCGCGCGTCGAGCGCCGCGGCGTAGAGCGCAATCACGCCGTGGGGACCATCACCGATGATCGAGATGTCGGCGGGCTGGAGGTCGGACCGTGACCGCAGGTAATCGAGTGTCCTCAGGGTGTCGTAGACCTGCCCACCGAGGAGTGGTTTACCAAGCATCAAGGTAAACCACGTCAGGTACGCCTCGTCTGAGATCCGGCCGGGGAAATAGAACCGGCCGCGCTCAGGGTATGCAATGGCACAATCGCCGCGCCCGCGAACGTCGATCACCGCCACCCGGCATCCGCCTCTGGCACACAATCGCTCTGCAAATGCATCTTCCGCGATCGCGCTCCATGCCGCGCTTTCTCCAACGTAGAGCACCGTCGGCGTTGATGGCCCGGCACTGTCAGGCGTGAGCAGCCATCCAGGCGTGCGAATCTCCGCTTCACTCGTGAACTCGAATTGTTCGGCGCGGTATCCCGGTTTCCTGATCGACGCGAGCACTCGGCTCGACGGTGCAGAGCCGGCCGCCTTGGAGATGCCGAGCACACTGCGAACGCGTGCCCGAACCGCGTCAGCGTCAAGAGACGACGGCGGAAAAGCCGAATCGGCCATCTGCCGCGTCAACGAGAGCGCCGTTTCGCCGCCGAACGATGTGCTCACGAACCCCGTCGGCGTCACATACAACGTGGCCTCCGGCTCCACGGCCTGCGACGTCTCGTCGTCGTCCACGTTGTTCATCGCGAACCAGCGGTTGAACCAGGCATAGGTGGCGCGCCGCATTTCGTAGACGTAGCCGTGGGACACCGTGGTCGCCTGCAGCGCGACTCGATCGCCGGCACCAAGTAATCCGTATGCGCGCTTGTATTCGTCGAGCAGATCGAGCGAGCCGCCGACATATTCCGGTGAATACGTGTGACCAGCATCGTGCAACGTGATCCCGATCAACAACGGCTTCGGTGCAAACGCATAAAGGAGATCCGCCCGATCGATGTTACTCGCCAGTCCCGGCACGATGTTCTGCTCGGCATCGTCGGCGGATCCGGGCGGCTCCACATCGGCCTGCGCGAGGTTTTCGGTGTTGCCCATCGAAACGACCGCGGCGCCGACGCGACTGTCGAGCGCCGCAATGAATTGCGTCAAGGTTCCGCCGCCGGACTGGCCGCAGCAACCAATCCGCTCTGGATCGACTTCGGGGCGGGTGAGGAGATAATCGATGCCGCGGATGCCATCCCAGGCGCGAAACAGACTGAAGTTCACGCCGAGCAGAATGAGACGACGCCCGGCGTACTCGTGCTCGCCGGTGCCCCCACCGTTGATTGCCGATTGGCCCGGCCGACTCCCGGGATATTCAATCCGTTCACCCTGGCCGAACGGGTCGTAGGCGAGAACGACATAACCCTTGCGGGCCAGATTCGAAAACAGCTTCTGATAGCTTGGCCAGGCCTTACCGTTCACGGAATGTCCCAGCGGTCCGAGTATCGCCGGCCGACGTCCGCTTCCGGAAGGGACATACAGGTTCGCGGTGACGTACAAGCGCGGTCGACTCTCGAACGTGAGTTTTTCGATCCGGTAGCCTGGCCGTTCGATCGTTCCGGTCACTCGCGGATTCAGTGGCGTCTTCTCGAACGGTCCGCCGAGCATCTTCCAGAGGTCGGCGACGACGACTTTCTGTCGATCGAGCACTCCTTGCCGCGTCGAGATCGCGTCGATGATGCGTTTCCGATTCTGGCGCGCCTCGTTCGAGAGCCGGATCAGATACTTCTCGAGATCGTGCGAGTAGTCGGGCAGCGCGGCGAAGTCGGTCTTGAGGTCGACACCCGGCGCGCCGAACGGGCGGTTCGTCGATGATTGCGCCAGGATGTCGTGAGCGCCAAGCCTTGCCGCAGCGGCCAAGGCGCCGGTGGCTTCAAGAAATCTACGCCGCGTGTAGGTCATGAACGTGTGCTCCGCCGCCATATTAGTGCGGAACGCGATCGAGTGCGTCCTGTCCATTGCCTCGTGTCTGATCCAGCAACGTAGCAACTGCGCTACAGTAGACATGTTTTCAACGGTGATCGCGCGGAGACTGCCGAGACTTTTTGCGCAGGGGGCGCCGAGCCCCCCGCGTTTCGAGGACAGATCGCGCGTCTCTCCATCCATCCAGAGGTGAACCTGATGACGACGGCAACCATGCCATCTGCAGAGATTGTGTTCGATACCCTGTTTGCTTATCAGCGGTCGGGAGCCCTGAAAGCCGCGCTCGACCTCGACATCTTTACGGCGATCGAGGAGGGCGCCACCACCGCAGCAGCGTTGGCGGCGAAATGCCAGGCGGCCGAACGTGGCGTCAGGATTCTGTGCGACTACCTGACCACGATCGGACTCTTGATCAAGGCCAATGGCGCGTACGGGCTGACGCCTGAAGCCGCGGCGTTTCTCAGCAAGAATTCGCGCGCTTATCTCGGGACGACGGCGCGATTTCTCCTGTTACCCGAGCTCAAACAGAACATCGACCATGTGACGGAGGCCGTTCGCCTCGGCAAAGTTCCCCCGGCGAACAACAACACCGTCGATGGCGAGAATCCAATCTGGGTCGAGTTCGCGCGATCCATGGCGCCGATGATGGTGCCGGCGGCGCACGGCATTGCCGATCTGATCGCCGGATCCGGTCCGTTGCAGGTCCTCGACGTTGCGGCTGGTCATGGGCTGTTCGGGATCACCATCGCGGAACGGAACCCACAGGCGGAAATCACGGCCGCCGACTGGCCGTCGGTGCTGGCGGTTGCGAACGAAAATGCGCGCGGCGCGCAGGTGCACGATCGCTATCGGAACCTGCCCGGCGATCTCTTCAAGGTGGAGTTTCCCAGAGGGTTCGATATCGCGCTGGTGACCAATTTCCTGCATCACTTCCCGCCCGCGACGTGCATCGAGTTTCTGAAGCGAGTCCATGCGGCGCTGAAGCCCGGTGGCCGGGTGGTCGTTCTGGAATTCGTGCCCAACCCCGATCGCGTGACGCCGCCGATTCCGGCGCGCTTCAGTTTCGGAATGTTGTGCGGCACCGACGGCGGCGACGCCTACACGTTCGAGGAGCTTCGTCAGCAGCTCGAAGCGGCAGGCTTCCGCAACGTGTCTGCGAACCACGGATTGCCGATGCCGCAAACCATCCTGATCGCGGAACGGTAAAGGACAGAACCTTTAGTAGATCTGTTGCGTTTTGGCGATCACCACCTTGGGTGGCGTCACGCCGGCGGCGATCATGACTTCTCGGATTGCGGTTTCGGTCTCTGGTGACGGCTTGAAATTCCCGAACCGGTAACCGACCGCAATCGCGAGCGGCGTCCAGCCGAACTTGTCGTTCTTGTTCCAGACGTCGATCTTCGCGCCGTTCGCCGCCAGGAACTTCACCACCTGCGGCAGATTCTTGTAGGCGGCCGAGTGCATGGCGGTTTCGCCGTTGCTGTCGACCGCGTTGATATCGGCGCCGAGATCGAGCAGGACCTGGATGGCTTCCAGTACTTCGCTCTCGGTGCCCGCATCCTCGCCGGGCGACCTCGAAGCGAGGCCGGCTGCGGCCATCAGCGGCGTGCTGTTCTCGACGTTGGTGAGTTGAGTGTTGGCGCCGAGGGCCGCCAGTGTCTTCAGCAGCTCGGCATCGGCCGTCAATGCCGCAAGCATGAATGGCGTCGCACCGATCTCATTCAGACGCGTGTTGTTCAGGTTTGCTTTCTTCGTCATCCGGGCATCGAGATTTGCCCCCTTTGCCGCGAGCTTCTTCACGAGCTCGATGCTCGTCATCTGGCCTGAACCATCGGGCGGCGGATCGTTGTCGCCAACGCCAGGTTTCCGGACGGCGGTGATCGCATGCAGCACCGTATACCCTGGCACACTCGCGTTCGGATCGGCGCCGGCGTCGAGCAGCAGCGACGCCAGCTCGTAGTGTGCGTTGGTCACCGCGATCAACAACGGTGTCGCACCCGCCGGAGGCAGCCGGCCGCCATAGCCGCGGCGGCGGCCCTCACCAGGGATCGCCTCGTTGACGTCGGCGCCGGCTTTCAGCAGCACCCGGACCACGTCAGTGCGGCCTTCGCGGACGGCAAACATCAGCGGGCTGAATCCGGAGGGCACTCTGAGTTTGAAATTGGCGTCGGCGTCGATCAGCGCCTGCACCACCGGCGCGTGACCTTCAGCCGCGGCCCACATCAACGCCGTCTGTGCGCGACGATCGTCCTTGGCATCGACGCTCGCCCCGTGGTTGATGAGCGCTTTGACGACCGCGAGATTGCCGGTGCGTGACGCGGTCATCAGCGGCGTTTCACCACCCGGCAGGGCGGCATTGGGATCAGCGCCTGCCTTCAGGAGCAGGTCGACAATCGCAGCGTTCCCGTTCGTGCAGGCAAGCGAGAGCGGCGTCACACCGTAGCGATTCGCTGCTTTCACATTCGCGCCGGCTCGCACCAGCACCTGCGTCATCTCCGCGTCGTCCTGATATGTTGCCCAATGCAACGCGGTCATGCCGTCGGCCTGGGTCGCGTTCACGTCGGCGTGCTGCGTCAGCAGCGTACGGATCGCGACGCGATCTTTTTTCTCCGCGGCATCGGCGAGCGGCGCACGTGCAGGGGCCGCGAACAGCAGCTCAGATGCCAAGATGAAAACCGCGGCGCAAACGGTGGCTGATTTCATGACGTGCACACTGAACTTCGGGCTAAAGCCGGAAGCCACAAGATTGCTGATTTCTTTCGGCGCTTAACTTCCGCCTAAAGCCGGAAGCCACAAAATCGCTGATGTGAGCCACAAGATTGCTGATTTCTTCCGGCGCTCAACTTCCGGCTAAAGCCGGAAGCCACAAGATTGCTGATGTGAGCCACAAGATTGCTGATTGTTCGGGCGCTCAACTCCCGGGTAAAGCTCGAAGCTGATTTGAGCATTGTGGCTTCCGCCTTCAGGCGGAAGATCCTACAACGCCAGCAGCTCATCGACCTTCCCCTGGCTGTCGGCGAATGCATCCATCCGCACCCCTGCGCGCTCGAGCAGCGTGAGATGCAGGTTCGCGAGCGGCGTCGGCTCGGCATATTTGATGTGACGCCCGCCTTTCACGCCGGTCGCACCGCCGCCGGCCACGAGAATCGGCAGGTTGACGTGATCGTGCACGTTCGGATTCCCCATGCCGCTGCCGTAGAGGTACAAGGAGTGATCCAACAGCGTGCCGTCGGCCTCAGGCGTCGCCTTCAGCTTCTCGAGGAAGTAGGCGAACAGCGACACGTGGAACGCATTGATCTTCGCCATGCGCGCGATCTTTTCCGGATCGTTGCCGTGATGCGTCAACGGGTGATGCGGATCGGCGACGCCGATTTCAGGGTAGGTGCGGTTGCTGGTCTCCCGCGCGAGCTGGAAGGTGATCACGCGCGTCACGTCTCCCTGGAGCGCGAGGACCTGCAGATCGAACATCAGCTTCGCGTGGTCCGCATAGGCTGCCGGCACGCCGGTCGGCCGATCGAGGTCTGGCAACGCGCTGTCGCTCGTCGCCGCTTCCGCCTTCTGGATCCGTCGCTCGACCTCGCGCACGGTGTCGAGATACTGCCCGACCCGTGTGCGGTCTTCCGGCCCAAGCGTGTTCTGGAGCCGCGTGATATCGTCGCGCACCCAGTCGAGCAGGCTGGCCCGCCGCTCGAGCGCCGTGCGCCGATCGGCCGCATTGCCCCCCTCGCCAAAGAGCCGTTCGAACACGATCCGGGGGTGTGCTTCCGCCGGCAGCGGTGTCGTTGGCGACGACCACGAGAGGTTGTTCTGATAGACGCAGGCGTAGCCGTTGTCGCATTGCCCGATCGTCTGGAGCAGGTCCATCGACATCTCGAGCGATGGCAACAACGTCTGCTGTCCGATCTGTTTGGCGGCAATCTGGTCGACGGTGGTGCCCAGATAGTAGTCCGTGCTCTCGGTCCACTTCGCTTTCGCGGCGCTGAGGAACGCGGCATTCGAGGTCGCGTGAGTACCGGGATAGGCGTTTTTCAGCTCGAGGTTGCTGATCACCGTGAGCTGATCCACGACCGGTGCGAGCGACTGCAGCGCCGGCGACAGCTCGGTGAGCCGGCCATCGCCCGACGGCGTCCATCGCGAGAGATCGCATCCCATCGGCATGTAGACGAAGCCGAGCCGGCGCACCGGTGCGGCCGGCGTCTTCGCCAACGCGGTCATCGAGGGAAGCATCGCGTCGAGCAGCGGCAGCGCCACGGTAGCGCCCATACCTCTGAGGAACGTCCGGCGCGGCAAGGCTTTCTGGGTGATGATCATCGTGACTGCCTCATCTGAAATGGCTGGCTCTTGACGATACCCATGATGATCGACGACATCCGGAAGTTCTGGGCCCGGGCGTTGCGCACAATTGCTCGCGTCGCGGGGGCGTCGTAGGACTCGACGCCGCGACCGAGCGCATACGTCATCAAACGCTCAGTCAGGGTGCCGACGAACAGTTCGGGGCGGCGGAGGAGGGCCGACTCGAGCCCGTCGACATCCGCGAACTTGTTGCCGTCGGGCAGACCGCCCGAGGCATCGATCGTTGCGCCGGCCTCGACGCTGCGGCGGCGGCCAACCGCATCGTACTTCTCCAGCGACAGCCCGAGAGGATCCATCATGTTGTGGCACGGCGCGCAGTTCGCGTTGGTGCGATGCTCCGAAAGCCGCTCCCGGACCGACAGATTGCCATTGACGGTGTTGTCTTTGAGCGCCGGCACGTCGGGCAGCGGTGGCGGCGGCGGCACGCCGAGGAAATTATCGAGGACGAACTTGCCGCGCAGCACCGGCGAGGTCCGTGTGGCATACGAGGTCACGGTGAGAATGCTGCCTTGCCGCAGCAGGCCGCCGCGCCAGCTGTCCTCATCGAGCACGACGCGACGGAACCGCGTGCCGTACACGTCCGGGATGCCGTAGTGCTTCGCCAGCCGCTCGTTCAGGAACGTGTAGTTCGCGTGCAGCAGATCGAGAACGCTGCGATCCTCGCGCAGGATGCTCTCGAAAAACAGCTCGGTCTCCTGGCGGAACGCCTGCCGGAGGTTGTCGTCGAAGTCCGGAAACAACCGCATGTCTGGCGTGATCGAATCCAGGTTCCGCAGCCGCAGCCACTGCGCCGCGAAGTTCGTGACCAGCGCCTGCGACCGTCGATCTGCGAGCATGCGTCGCACCTGCCGCTCGAGAACCATCGGCTGATGCAGGGTTCCACTCACTGCCAGGTCGAGCAGTTGATCGTCGGGAATGCTGCTCCACAAGAAGAACGACAAGCGTGAGGCGAGCTCGAGATCGCTGATTCGATACGCGGTATTGGACGCGACACCCGGCGGATCGTGCTCGACGCGGAACAGGAACTGCGGGCTGACCAGGATCGCCGACACGGCCATCTCGATCCCGGCATCAAAGTCGCCATGCTGCCGGGCCTGCTTGTAGAGATCGAATGGGCCCTGCAGATCGACCGCCGTCACCGGACGCCGATAGGCCCTGCGCATCAACGATGACAGTATCTGCCGGGCCGATCGGTCTTCCAGCGACGGATCGGCCGGACGAGCGACAAAAATACGTCGCCGGCTCGGCGTGTCGCCCGGGCCTTTCGCATCGTACGGGCCGATGATCGAGACCGAATAGATCGCCGGTTGAATGCGCGGATGCCGGTATGAGTTGAAGTGCGTCTGATACGGCTCTCGCGCCGTTTCCAGCAGTACCGACGGTTTTTTCGGAAAGGCGACTCCGACATCGTGTGGTCCGGCGCTGACCGGAAGACGCAGGTTCAGATGCTGATCGACTTTCGCGTGCGACGGCTGCTCGGTGTCCGGCACGCCGGCTTCCCGCACCGGCGGCTTCACGGTGAACAGCTGGACGCGCTCGCGATCGAGCAGCAGCTCGAGCTCGTGCGGCTCACTCAAGCCCTCGACATGCTCGTCGCGGTCGCGCGTCAGCCGAATCTGGATCTCGTACTCGCCGTCCTGAGGAAACGTGTAGTGCACGAGCGCACCGCCGCGGGTGCCAATGGGCAGGCCGTCGATGTGCTCTTCTTGCGTGACGTCGGCCGGCACGCGGATCGTCTCTCCGCCTGGAGACTTGCTCGGCCGTCCGACCGCAACCTTACTGATCTTCTCTGCGGCCGACACGTAGCGGTCGAGGAGCGTGGGGGACAGGTCACCAACGGTCACGTTGTCGAACCCGAAGCTCGACTCGTCTGCCGGCAGCAGCGATGTGACGTCGACATCGAGCGCGAGGAGATCGCGGACCGCGTTCTGGTACTCGGTTCGCGTCAGCCGCCGAATCGTCGCCGTCCGGCCGGCGTTCGGCTTCGCCGCAGCGGCACGATCGAGCGACTTTTCCAGGAACGACACGACCGCGTCGTAGGTTGGATCGTCGGGACGGTCTTTGCCGACCGGCGGCATCAGACGGGCGCGCAGCTTGCGCACAACTTTTTCCCACACGTCGGGGTGTTGCGCGATGTCTTCGCCGGCAATCGCCTCGAGGACGAGGCCGCCTTTCTCGTGGTCTTTGTCGTGGCAGGAGAGGCAATAGTCGTCGACCAGCGCGGCTTGCGGACCGAGAGCAGCCGGCGGCGCGACTCGATGTCCCGC
>JBPYFA010000147.1:0-6366 GCA_051986585.1 Vicinamibacterales bacterium
GGCGCGCTCGGGATGCCGTTCATCCTGGAGCAGCCCAATCTCGGCAAACCGGACGAGAACCATCTCTATTTCGATCCCGGAGATGGGCGATTGCTGACCGTCTTCACCAACGAATCACGCGAAGACGCCAGGCGTCTGGCGCCGCGCGAAATCGGCTGCGTGGAACACATCGCGTTCAACGTGTCGAGGGCGACCTTCATCCAGGCGCCCGCTCGACTGCGCGAGCGCGGCATCGAATTCATCCAGCGGGATCGCGGGTTTATGGACTCGATCTACCTGCAGGATGCCAATGGGCTGAAAGTCGAACTCGCGTGCTACAAGTTCGAGACGCCCGAAGGACTTCGGGCGGTCGACGTGCTGATGAAGGCGCAGTCACTGCGCGTCGAGCGCGGCGACCATCACATCACCGAGGAACACCTCGCGGATGCGATCGAGCAGCTGCTCGCCGAGCGCCCGAGGTTGGTCGTGGAGGAGAAGGTCTCGACGTCGGCCTGATCGTGAACCGAGCGAGTGGGCGCCCTCGGTGGTTCGCGCCCACTCGCCAATTCAGCATTCAGGCTTCAGAGTTCAGCATTGACATCGTCAGAAGCTAAGCCTCAGTCCAAACCTGAACTCCCGCGAGCGTCCCGCCGCGATCGCCGTCTGCGTTGAGGTCACCTTGCCAAAGTTCGAGCTGTTCACACTTCCGTTCGGGTTGCTGAAATGCGGCGTATTGGTCGCATTGAATGCCTCCGCACGGAACTGCAGGCTGGTCTGCGAACCGAGCTTGAACGTTCGGAACAGACTGAGATCCAAATTGGCCACGCCGGGTCCTCGCATCGTGTTGCGGCCAACATTGCCAAACCGAACCTGAGTGACGCGCTGGAACGCGGTCGTGTCAAACCACGTCCCGTCATCACCAACCTTGTGGAAGTACTCGACATTGTCCTTTATCTGATCGGGCGTCTGCATGTTGCCTGGCATATTCAGCGACGAGCCGGACGAGGTCAGCTGGAATGGCCGTCCCGAGTAGGCGGCAAACAACCCGTTCAATTGCCAGCCTCCCAGGATGGCGGCGCTGGTGCCGGTCTGCAGCCATGGTTTGCCAGGGCCGAACGGCAGCTCATACACCGTCGCCAGCTGGAAGTTGTGGGGTGTATCAAACGCGGCAAGCGCGCGGTTCCGGTACCGGTACGCCAGGGCGCTCCAGGGGGACTCGGTCCAGTCGGAGTAATTCGCCTCGTCGATCGCTTTCGAGAATGTGTAGGCGCTCTTGATCAGCAAACCGCCCGAGAAGCGTCGATTCAGCGTCGCCTGGAGCGAATTGTAGTTGCTGTGGTTTCGGCCGTCATACTCTCTTGTCGCTGAGGTCCGACCGAATTTCGCATACAGCGGCCGTCCGTCGTTCCCGGAGCCTGGAATCTGCGACGCGTTGATGTCGAGGAACCCGAAATCACGAATCGATTGCGAGCCCACGTAGCCAAGCGTTGCGACCATCTGCGCCGGCAGCTTGCGCTCGAACACCAGGTTCCACGATTCGATGTAGCCGCGGTGCAGCATCGTGTTCGCCCTCGGATATCCATCTTCCGCAACCTCGGGAAGTGGCACTCGGCCCGTGCTGATGTCCGGACAGCAGATCGAAGGAATACCGACAGTCGGGCCGAGTGGAGCATTTGGCACCCCGGCAGCCGCGTAGGCGGGATCCGTGGTGACCGGCTGGTAGCCATTGACGCCATTGAACACGGCCACGAGCGTCAGCGGGTACCAACCGCGCAGCGCCTGAGCGCCCCACGGATGTGAGTGATACGTGATGCCGTAGCCGCTGCGAATCACGGTCAAGTCGTTCAGTTGATAGGCGAATCCGAGACGTGGTGCGAACAGCTTCTTGCTGTAGCCGACGCCGTTATCCTGCGGAATCCCACCTCTGCCGCCGATCAATGCCTCGTTGGTGGTCGGATCGTATGACTCAATCCCGAGCCCGCCCGAGCGCGTTCTGTTCGGATAGAGTTCCCACCGCAATCCGAGATCGACCGTGAGCTTTGGCGTCGTCCGCCATCGATCGCGAATGTAGACCGCATACTGGTTCTCCATGCTGTCCATTTTGATGAACTGGCTGCTCTTCCCCGACACGTCAGGCGCGCCGAGCTCGAACGCGGCGAGCGAGTTCCAATCGTTCTCAAACGACGGCGTGCCGCCGGTGAAACCGCCGGCGGCTTTCAGCGCATCGGGATTCAGAGCCGTGACGCCGGGATCGAAATAGAACGCGCCGCGTGGGCCCTCGCCGAGTTCAGGCTGCCAGTGGTTCATCAAGTGATGGATGAAGTCGAAACCGTATCGGATATCGTGCGTCCCCTTCATCCAGCTCGCATTGGTGTTGAACGTGTAGGACTGGTCGTTGCGAAAGAGAGGATTCCAGGCTTCGGGATTACCGAGCGAAGAATATCCAGAGATGTAGAGCGGCGGCATACCGCTCTCTCGCGGGTCCGGACCGTTCGTGCCAGGGATGCCGAGCACGTCCAGTCCAAAGTTGGTGCCGAGATCGGGCGGGTGCACGTCCTGGCCGAACCGCGTCCAGCCGAACGTTCCGTCGATAAGGAACGTCGGCGAAACCGTGTAGGTGTGGCCCATGCCAGCAATCTGCACCAACGTCGAACCCTTACCGAGACCGCCGCCAACGCACAGACAATCTCCTCCGGCCTCGCCAAGGCGGGGCTGGCCCTGCACCTGTGCATCCATGACGCTGTATTTGAACCACATCTGGTGGCGTACGTTACGGTTCCAGTTAATTTTGCCGTCGATGTTGTTGCGATTCAGCCGCTGCTGGCCGGTGCTGAAGTAGTTGTTATTGTCGCCTGACTGATTCGGCGCTGGGATCAGCGCCATCATCTTCATCATCGGCACGTTCAGACGAGATTGAGGAATGACGTTGATTTGGCCGTTGCTCGAGAATACGGATCGGCCCGTTCCGCTCAGATTCCCGGAGTACGGATCGAAGATCATGCCTTGCCTGAGCGGCGTCGTGCCTCCCTCAGTCGTCGGCACCATGATCGGATTGCCCGCGGCGTCGAGGATCGGACTTCCGAGGAATTTGCTGAAGTTCCCATTTCGGACATCCGGTGTGGGAACCGAATTCAGTACGGAGTTGCTGGTGCGTTCGAACGTGCCCTCCCAGTTCGTGAAGAAAAACCACTTGTTCTTCTTAATCGGTCCGCCGATGCTTGCACCGTCGATGTTTCGGCTGCCGTCGGGTTTCTCTTTGACACCCGCGCGATTCTCGTCCCACGTGAAGGCGCGCAACGCGCTGTCATCGTGCAAGACGGTTGCAGTTCCACGAAGCTGGTTCGTCCCAGATTTCGTAACCACCGTGACGGCCGCGCCACCCGTCATGCCCTGTTCGGCGTCAAAGTTGTTGGTCGCGATGTTGACTTCCTGGATGCTTTCCACCGGCGGCACGTACACGGCGTGATGCGGCATCGTCACCAGGATGGCGGCCGAACCGTCGATGCGCGTGTTGTTGGCTCCACGCTCCTGTCCGTTGACGTTCGTGGTCAGCGAGCGCCCGGGCGTGTCGGTCACCGCATTCTGATATCGTCCGGGTGTCGCACCGGGGACCAGATTGATGAGCGTCTGGAAATTGCGATAGCCGGACAGCGGCACGTTCTCGATCGCCTTGGTATCGATGTTGGTGCTGACATCCGATTTCGAGGTCTGCAGCACCGCGGTACTTGCTTCTACACTGACCTGTTCGGTCAGCCCGCCCAGTTTGACTGCGGCATCGACGCGGGTGACGTTGTTGACCGTGACCGGGATGCCTTTCTGAGTGTAGGGTCGGAAGCCGCTGGCGCTCACCGACAGGTCGTACGAGCCTTCGGGTAGGTTGGGAATCGAATAATAGCCGACCTCGTTTGCCGTCGCTTGTTTGGAAAAGCCGGTCGATGTATTCGTGACCGTCACGGTGGCGTTGGGAACGACGCCACCGGTTTCATCCGTCAAGGTTCCGACGATCGACCCATAGAGAACCTGCGCCGACGCTGTGCCGGCGGCGTAGCCCATGACGGCCAAACACCACAGAATAATCAGGACCCGGGGAACCCTCCGCGTCAGTTTCACGGTGCACCTCCTCCAGTTGGCAGTGACCCGACTAACTCGAGCGAAAGAGAGACTGAGTGTTGCACCGCGACGCAGTCGGAACTGATTCCCAGATCGCAGACCACGAGGGGTGGCGAACGTGGATCAGCCACGGCATGTCGCGGCTCACGTTGCGTGAGACGTTGATTCGATGAGAAATTGCTCGGAATCTCCTCTATGCCGAGCGAACGTCGTTCATTTGACGGCAGAATCTATGCCGAGGTTGCGACTTTTCGTTCGTTCGTTGTTCGTTAGTTCGCTAGTTCGTTAGTTCGCTAGTTCGCTAGTTCGTTAGTTCGTTAGTTCGTTAGTTCGTTAGTTCGCTAGTTCGCTGGTTCGTTACGTCGTTAGCTCGTAGCCGCGAACCACGAACCACGAACCACGAACTGCAAACCGCGAATTGCGAACCGCGAATCGCGAACTGCGAATTGCGAATTACTTGTCTTCAGGCAATCCAAAGACGAACATCGTTCCCGCGCCCGTGCCGACGATGTACTGCTTGCCATCGACGGCGTAGCTGATCGGCCCACTGGCGTTCGGTCCACCGAGATTGACGTGCCAGAGCAGATCACCGCTCTTCGCATCGAGCGCGACGAATGTGCCATCCATCCCGCCACCGAACACCAGGTCGCCGGCCGTCGACAGCACGCCGGACTCTGTGTAGTTGACCATCTTGAAGTCCCACTTCTTGTCGCCGGTCTTTGGATCCAGCGCGCGGATCGCGCCGTATCCTTCTTCCTCCTTTCGATAGGTCGCCGGCGGCCGCGATCCTCGACCGCCGGTGACGACTGTGCCCGGAGGCGGAGTCGAGCCGGTGTAGCGCTGTCCTTCCTTCCATTCGCCGGCATCGTACTTCGCTGAACGTCCGCCGGAGTTTTCCCAGGTCGGGATGTAGAAGAGTCCGGTATGCGGGCTGTATGAAGGCGGATACCAGTTCGTGCCTCCCTGGGTGCCGGGATTGACGACGATGCCTCCCATCGGTTTGGGCCAGAATTTCGGATTCTTGATCGGCCGGCCGCTTTCATCGAAACCGTCATTCCACGTCTGGTAGACGAACGCCTTCGCGGTCAGGAATTGACCGTTCAGTCGATCGAGCACGTAAAAGAAGCCATTGCGGTTGGCCCAGAGCATCAACTTGCGTGGCTTGCCCTGCCAGACCATGTCGACGAGCACGGGCACCTGCGTCGAGTCCCAGTCGTACTCGTCGCCTGGCGTGAACTGGTAGTACCACTTCAGCCTGCCCGTGTCGGCGTCGAGCGCAATCACCGAGTTCGAGTACAGGTTGTCCGCAGGCGTGCGCGTGTCGCCGTTCCATCCGGGATTCGGGTTCCCGGTTCCCCAGAACGTCAGGTTGGTTTCCGGATCGTAGCTGCCGGCATTCCAGATTGGACTGCCGCCGTGCTTCCACGACTCGCCCGTCCAGGTCTTCGCCTCCGGGGCGTCGGCTGAGATCGGCGCGGTATTGAATCGCCAGATTTCATTGCCGGTCTTGATGTCGTAGGCAGCGACCCAGCAGTTCGCCCCTGCTTCGTTGGTGGCCGGGCCAAGCAGCACCATCTCGCGGATCACGAGCGGCGCGACGTTGTACTGGTAACCCTTCTTGAAGTCCGCGAGCAGTTTGTCCCAGATGATCTTGCCGGTCTTCACATCGATCGCGAGCAGATGACAATCGACCGTCGCCCAGAACAGCGTGTCGCCCGCGACCGCCATGCCTTTGTTCACTTCGTACGCGTTGTAGTACGCCTTCGGGTCGAGCGGCCGCGAGAGCTTCCAGTATTGACGGCCCGTAACGGCGTCGAGTGCGACGGCTTCGAGGGCGGTGCCGGTATACATGACGCCGTCGACGACCAACGGCGTGTTTTCCATCTTGTTTTGACTGTTCCCGTTCTTGGTGTAAAGCGGATGGTACGACCACTTCAGCTGGAGGTATTTGACGTTCGTGCGGTTAATCTCAGTAAGCGGACTGTACCGGTGGCCTGAGTAGTTCCCGGAATAGCTCAGCCAGTTCTGGGGTTCGCGATCAGCGTGAAGCAGGCGATCGTAGCTGACGGTTGCCGGGGACGCGGCGGCAGCTACCATCGCGAGAATCAGCAAACGGAGGGTCATCACGGCACCTCTCGACGCTGGGCTTGAAACGCGGTGAAGCGTAACCGGGGTCTGAGCCAGCGTACTGTACCGGGGGGCAGACCCCCGGTAGATCTCGCCGCAGAGACTGGTCCATCCGGGTCAGCTTGTCAAGATCCGTCGCGTGTGCTTGAC
>JBPYFA010000148.1:0-4429 GCA_051986585.1 Vicinamibacterales bacterium
CGTGCCGATTGCGCCAGTGTGGAGGGGAGAGATTCAGGGGCGCGGGCTGGGCATGTGCGTCGAAGTATTCGACGAGCAGGGCCATTCGCTCCCCGCCAATGAAAAGGGGGAGCTCGTATGTACGCAACCATTCCCGTCGATGCCGCTCGGATTCTGGAACGATCCAAACGGAACCAAATACCACGCGGCGTATTTCGAAAAGTACCCAGGTGTGTGGCGTCACGGCGACTATGCCGCGATCACCGAGCACAACGGTGTCGTGATCTACGGACGATCAGACGCGGTGTTGAATCCTGGCGGCGTGCGCATCGGGACGGCTGAAATCTATCGTCAGGTCGAACAGATCGACGAGGTGCTGGAAAGCCTGGTCATCGGCCAACGGTGGGAAAACGACGAGCGCGTCGTCCTGTTCGTTCGGCTGGTGGATGGCGTCGCGTTGACGCCGGCACTGGAAGGACGAATTCGGCAGCGCATCCGCGAGAATGCGTCACCGCGTCACGTCCCGGCCCGCATCGTGCAAGTCACCGAAATACCACGGACGAAGAGTGGAAAAATCGTCGAGCTCGCCGTGCGCGACATCGTCCACGGCCGTGAGATTCAGAACAAGGACGCGCTGGCGAACCCGGAATCGCTCGAGCAGTTCAGGGATCGGTTGGAGTTGCAGAACTAGAGGCGTCTCGGACGCGGATCCCTGACAGTGAAAGGAGCTGTCGCAACTTGGATGAAGCGGTGATTCTCAGCGCGTGTCGTACGCCGATTGGATCGTTTGGTGGCGTCTTCAAAGATCTCTCGGCCGTTGATCTGGGTGCGAACGTCATTCGCGAAGCGATCGCTCGGGCTGGCATCGCGGCGAAGGACGTGGGCGACGTGATGATGGGATGTGTGCTGCAAGCCGGCGCGGGTATGAACGTTGCGCGGCAGGCGGCATTGAAGGCCGGCGTCCCCGTCGAAGTACCGGGCGAGACCATCAATCGTGTGTGTGGCTCGAGCATGTCGGCCGTCGTCCATGCGGTCGAGGCGGTCAAGGCCGGGTTTGTCGATTTGATCGTTGCCGGGGGCACCGAGTCGATGAGCAACGCGCCGTTTCTCTTGAAGGGTGCTCGGTGGGGCTACCGGATGGGGAACGCGGAAGTCGTCGATTCCATGCTCGCCGAAGGGCTGATGTGCTCGATCAACGGCTGTCATATGGGCAACACCGCTGAGGAAATCGTGCGGCGTTACGGTGTGAATCGGGCGGATCAGGATGCATTTGCCGCCGAGAGCCAGCGGCGCGCGGCCGCGGCCATCGCTTCCGGCGTGTTCGATCGAGAGATCGTTCCGGTCGAAGTTCCGGCGCGAAAGGGCGCAACGATCAGGGTCACTCGCGACGAGTTTCCACGACCCGACACGACCGTGGAGAAGCTCTCGACCCTGAAGCCGGCGTTTGAGAAGGCTGGCACGGTGACGGCCGGCAATTCATCCGGGATCAACGACGGAGCTGCCGCGGTCGTCGTCGCGAGTGAGAGGAAGGCTCGTGAGCTGGGAAGAACCCCGCTGGCCAGAATCCTGTCGTACTGCACGACTGGCGTCGATCCAATGATCATGGGAATGGGGCCGGTGGAAGCGATTCGCAAAGCGCTCGATCGCGCCGGCTTGAGCGTCGGCGATCTGGACGTGATCGAACTGAACGAGGCATTCGCCGCGCAATCGCTTGCCGTCGTCCGCGAGTTGCGCCTCGATCCGGCCAAGGTCAACGTGCACGGCGGCGCGATTGCGCTGGGGCACCCGATTGGAGCCAGCGGCGCACGCGTGCTCACGACCCTCGCATATACGTTGCAGGCGCGCGGCGGGGGGAAAGGCGCCGCCTCGTTGTGCGTCGGCGGCGGGATGGGCACCGCGATGGTCATCGAGGCGTGGCGCTAAGGGTGACCGATCGGGTGCTCGCAGGCATGATTCAGCATGCCCGCGACGAAGCGCCGCTCGAATGCTGCGGCCTCCTGGTCGGAACGGACGGCGTGATTGACGAATACGTGCGCACGCGCAACGTCAGGGCCAGCGATGTCGCGTATGAGATTGATCCGAGCGAACACATCGCAACGCGGAAGCGGCTTCGTCACACCGGTCGATCGATCCTGGGCGCCTATCACTCCCATCCGCGATCGATGGCAGTTCCCTCTCCGACCGACATCGCGGAGGCACACTACGACAGGGAATTCGTCTACGTGATTGTGTCGCTCGAGCGCGAGCCGCCGGTTGTTCGCGCCTACCGGGTCGAACTCGGCGATCTCATCGCCGAGCACCTCGTGTCGGTGTCCTAACGATCGATTCCGCCGTCGCGAATGCCTGGGCGCACCTTCACATCGGTCGCGCCGCGCGCGACGACCTTGTTCTTCTGCTTCAGGCGGAACTCGACGCGATAGTCACCGGCGGTTTCGAAGGTGTGATCGATCGTGTAGTGACGCTTGATTTCGCTCTTGCCCGCTTGATAGGGCTCGCAGTCGGTCTTCGATTCCGATTTGGTGTCGTCGCCCCAATCCCACTCGACGCTCGCACAATAGAGCTCTTCGTAGTCGTCGGGTCCGCCTTTGACGTCGGCCGTCAGCACCATTCGCGCGGGGGAGAACCCGACGAGTGGAGACACCTTGACGAGGATCGAGGGCTTGTCCTTCTTATCTGGACCGGCAGCCTGCGCGGAAACCGCAAGAGCCGAGGCACACAAAACCGCCGGAAGTGCGCGGCGAAGAAAACTCACGTGCATGCCAACCTCCGTGGGACATCCCGCGAGGCCAACGATAATGGCGACCGCGTGTGCATGAACGGCGGGACCTCGATGCGGTCGCCTCGAAGCGATCCTACCATGCGCCTCGGCGCTCCCGGCCCGAGGAAACCGTAATCCACTCTATAATTGGACCATGCCGTCGACCGTTTCCCTGCCCGCGATTGCCTTGAGTGCCGCATCGCCAGCCGAGATTGAAACCGAGCTGATTGCGGTGCCGATCTTCGAGGGAGACTCGATGGCCGCCGACCTCCGCGCACTCGACGAGGCCACCGGCGGCGCGTTGATGCGGGCTCAGGAATCTCGTGAGCTTCGGGGCAGGCTCTACGACCTCCTCGTCACACCGGTCACGAGCGATGGGTGGCGTGCGGCCCGCATCGCCTTTATCGGAGCGGGTAAACGATCCGAGTTCACACTCGAACGGCTGAGGCGGGTTGCAGCGGCCGCCGCCCTGAACGCGCGCGAGCGGCGTGTTCAGCGGTTCGCCTGGCTGAACCGGGGAGAACTTCCCATCCTGAAGGCCGTTCAGGCGGCCACCGAAGGTATCGCCCTCTCGGCGTTCAGCGCCGACCGCTACAAGAGCGGCGAACGCGGCGCTCCGCCGATAGACGAGGCGTTGATTGCGGCCAACGATAGTGAACCGTCCGAGCTCGAAGCGGCGATCAATCGCGGTCGCATTCTTGGCGAATCGTCCAACATCGCTCGTGAGTTGAGCAACGAACCGTCCAACGTCCTCACACCGACAACGTTCGCCGAGCGTGCGATCGAGATTTGCGAGGCCGCCGGCATCGATGTCGATGTGCTCGATGAACGGGAGATCGCCGAACTCCGCATGGGGCTTTTGCTGGGTGTCGCCCGCGGCAGCGCCGAGCCGCCGCGCCTGATCGTCATGCGCCACCGGCCCGCCGGCGCTCCGCAGGCGCCGGTCCTCGGACTGGTCGGGAAAGGCATCACGTTCGACACCGGCGGCATTTCCATCAAGCCTGCTGACGGCATGGAGCGGATGAAGGACGACATGGCAGGCGGCGCAGCGGTCGTTTGTGCGATGCGTGCGATCGGCCTGCTGAACGCGCCGATCAACGTCATCGGCATCGTGCCGACGACAGAGAACATGCCGGGCGGCCGGGCGCTGAAGCCCGGCGACGTGCTCACGTCGGCATCGGGGAAGACCGTCGAGGTGATCAACACGGACGCCGAGGGGCGATTGATCCTTGGCGATGGCCTCTGGTACGCGCAGAAGCTTGGCGCGACACATCTCGTCGACGTCGCCACGCTGACCGGTGCGGCCGTGGTGGCGCTCGGCAAGGTCACGTCCGCCATCTTCGGCCAGCCCGACATCTGGGTCGATATCGTGCGGCGAACGGCCGAGGACGCCGGCGATCGCTGCTGGCCGATGCCGCTCTATGATGAGTACGCCGATCAGCTGCGCAGCGAGATTGCTGACATGCTGAATACCGGCGGCCGTCCCGCCGGTGCGTGCACCGCGGCGATGTTCCTCAAGGAATTCGCCGGCGGCCTGCCGTTGGCACATCTGGATGTGGCCGGCACCGCGTGGGCCGACGACGCCAAGCCGTGGATGGCCAAGGGGGCGAGCGGGGTAGCGGTTCGCGGGCTCGCAGAGCTCGCCTTCACGAGTGCGAGTTGGAAATGATGATTCAGCAGACTCCGATCATC
>JBPYFA010000149.1:0-13900 GCA_051986585.1 Vicinamibacterales bacterium
GCGCTGCGGCGCGACACCCGGGGATCAGATTCATCTGTGCCGATGCACACAGGCTGACCCAGGCGGTCGACGGCCATTTTGATCTGATCATTCTCTCGGACGTGGTCAACGATTTGTGGGACGTCCAGGAAGTACTCGAGCAGATCGCCCGTCTGTCGACGCCACGAACCCGCCTGGTGCTCAACTTCTATAGCCGGCTCTGGGAACCGGCGCTTGCCGTGGCGGGCTGGATGGGGGTTGCGAAGCCAACGCTGAAACAGAACTGGTTCACGGTGGACGACATCGTCCATCTGCTGCAACTCACCGGGTTCGAACCGATCAGCCATCACGGAGAAATCCTGTGGCCGATCGACACGCCCCTGATTGCGCCACTGTCGAATAGATACCTGGTCAAGGTGTGGCCGTTTCGGTGGTTCGCGCTCACCGACGTCCTGCTCGCCAGACCTCGGGCGCAGGTGGTCCGGCCCACCCCCCTTCCAACGGTCTCGGTCATCGTCCCGGCACGGAACGAAGCCGGGAACATTCCGCAGGTGTTCAGCCGAATGCCCGAGATGGGCGGAGGTACGGAAATCGTTTTCGTCGAGGGACATTCAAAGGACGACACCTTCAGCGCGATTCAGCGAGAGATCGCCCTGCATCCGGAACGGCGCAGCCTGTCGTTTCAGCAGGCCGGGGTCGGCAAAGGCGACGCCGTCCGACTGGGCTTCGCCAAGGCTTCGGGAGAGGTCCTGATGATTCTCGATGCCGACCTGACGGTGCCGCCGGAAGATTTGCCCAGGTTCTACGAAGCGCTCGTTTCAGGCCATGGCGAATTCATCAACGGAGTACGACTTGTCTACCCACTCGAAGGCGAGTCGATGCGGTTCTTCAACTTCATCGCGAACAAGTTTTTCGGCGTCGCTTTCTCGTGGCTGCTCGACCAGCCAGTACGAGACACATTGTGCGGGACGAAGGTGCTCTGGAAATCGGACTACGAGCTGATTGCCGCCAATCGCGGTCACTTTGGCGAGTTAGATCCGTTTGGCGACTTCGATTTGCTCTTTGGCTCTGCACGCCTCGGTCTGAAGATCGTCGATCTTCCCATTCGCTACCGGGCGCGCACCTATGGCACGACAAACATTCAGCGGTGGCGTCACGGCGTCCTGTTGTTGCGGATGGTGATGCTGGCGGCGAGACGGCTGAAATTCTGGTGATGCCGGATTGCGTCGAACCGTCAAACGGCTCGTCTCAAGCGTTCGTTTGGTAAAGCGAGCAAGTCCAGCCCTCCGCCTGCGGGACACGTTCGAAGAAAATCCTGCTCGCTGATTGGCTGAAACGTCGTGCGGTCGCAGATCGTGTAGTCGTGCGACCTGAACAACCTGGCGAAATCATCGAAGGTGTGGCGTGGCGGCGTCATCAGATACTCACACGCCTCGAAGATGATTGCAGGGCGCAGCTGCTGCAAGCAGCGGGTTCCGCCGCTCAAGACCGAGAACTCATGCCCGTCAGTATCAATCTTCACGAGAGAAACCGCTGATACGTGGTGCGCTTCGATCAAAGCATCGAGCGTCATCTGTCCACATGGAGCCGCCTGCTGCACGCCTTTGTGCACTGGATGCTGACCAGCCTCATCTCCACCGCTGACCGGCCAGCTGCTATAGGCGACCAGCTCGGAAACCGGTGAGGTCTCCGACGCAACAAACGACTGAATCGTGGTCACGCGCCCGGCGATCGCAGGGTTCAAGGCGAGATTCTGGCGCAGCTTGGCGAGGGCGAAATCCGTAGGCTCGACCGCGTAGACATGTCCGTGTTCCAGATACGCGGCGACAGGAAGGGTCAGCGCGCCAATATTGGCGCCGACGTCGATGAAAATGCCGTCGGGCCGGACCAGAGCCTTGACCGTGGTGAGTATGTCCCGCTCGAACGAGCCGAAGAGAAACAGCGAGAGGTCAATGCCCTCGCGGATGTCGACGTCGAACGTCAGGCCATGTCGCCGGATCCGACGGCGCGTCCGGACGCCTAATCGAACCAGGGTTGTAGAAACGATGCGAGCGACGGCGATCTTGGTCGCGGTCGATGAATTGAAATGTATCATGCTGCCGGTGCAAGCGATTTGGTGATCACCTCGGTGCAGGTGCTACAGGCGTTGCGGCGCTGACGCGCGCGAAAGCGACGTCCTCCTCCTCCTGAATTTCTTCCTCCAGCGTGAGTCGCCAGGCTCGGACGTCACGTTGAATGAAAACTTCCGCCGGCGCTGCGAACAACGTTCCGAACGTGCCGTTTGCATTCGGCGCAACAATGAAGGCGAAAGAGGTCGACGGAGGAGGGAGCGCAATTTTCTGGTACGCGCCGTGATGCGAGGACTCGAACGCTTGCATGAAGTCTGACCGCCGCAGCGATGGCACACTTGTCGGGATCATGCTGTCGTCCGGAACCACGACGAAGCCGGCCATGTGCCTGCTCCCAAGTACGACTCGCTGCCCGGGTTCGGGCGGGACTGTCCTGAACGGCCGAGCACCGATCGGATCGAACCAGTGGACGAATCCTGGAATCACGAGCCACAACGACACGGTCGCGAACATGCCCGCGAGCGCCGTTTTGGACGCACGGCCGGCCGTCGGTGCCAGCGAATCGAGATCACCTGGTTGGCTCGAAAAACCGCAGGCAAGAAAGAGCGCGACAAATGGGAGGATGCTCGAGAGGGCACGCCAGCCGTCGGCGAAGATGACCAACGGCGCTGACATCAGCAGTCCGAGCCACATGAGCAGCCAGAAGGCGAGTTCACGTCGTTCTCTCTGACGCCAGAACGTGATCAGCAAGCCGCACGCCGCAAGTGCTGCCCACGCCGTCCGCGGAAACCAATCCGGAAGAAACGGCGTGGTGTAGCCCCCCAGCATGACGGGCATCAGATTGCCCAAGAACGCCCGTTCTCCATCGATCAAGCGGTGGTACAAGATCGATGGATCGCGACGAAATCTTTCCCATGCCTTCGCGTAGAGAAAATGTGCCTGGGTCGCGCCAAACGTCGGTCCGGTCTTTTGGAGTTCGTCCCGGTAGAGCGATTGGCAGGTCGTCCAATCTCCGCCGTGTGTCGCCCCGCAAATCACGAATGAAAAGTTCGAGCCGACGACTCCAGTCCCTGAACCGTACAGACGAAGAAGCGTCGCGCTCACCAGTGCACAGCCAAGTAAGACCGCGGTGATGGCCAGGAGCGTGGGTTTGAGCGATTTGCCCTCGCGGAAGGCGGTCCATACGAGCCAGATTGAAAACGCGGGAATCGTGAACATGCTGCCCATGCGAATCAGCAATGCCATCGCGAGCGCCAGGAAGCTGACGATCCCGTCCACGAGCGAGCCGCCTCGCAGAAAACGTATGACGAATGGCACGGAGAGGAGAACCCAGAAGTGTCCCAGCGGCTCGGTCAGATGAGTTATCAGATACGGCCGCACCAGCGCGACGATCAAACCCAAAAACATCAAGCCAGACCAGAGTCCGCGCCACAGCATCACCGCTCTGGTGGCGGTGTAAGTCACGCAGGCGATCACGAGAGCTTGTAGGAGCACGAAGCGGACATTCGAATACCCTGCGAGAAACATCAGCAGACTGCGATGCGCGGCCGCGAATGGCCGCTGTTCGCCCAGCGGTCCCCAATGGCCAGTGATCACCTGGTCAAACGTCATTTCAAAGTAGCCATGAGCGTCATTCAAGGGAACCAGCCCGCCGAGCGCATTGCTCTGCAGATCCTCCGGTCTCGCGATTCCGCTCCAGGTTGCCCCGAACGAGAACAGAAAAAGGGCCGCGATCACGATGAGCCCGTAGCGGTTCCAACGTCGGATCAGGGCGGCTTCATCCTCCTTGACCGCTGATCGGGCGAGCCACGATAGGGCTGCACCGGTCATTGCCAAGGCGACAATCACGTAATGCGCCGCGGGTTCGAAGAGCGCGAGCTGGCGCGTCCATGGAAGCAATCTGAAGACGGCTGTATTCGGCAAGGCGTAACCCCGCACGAGGCCAATGAGAATCGTGGCCAGGTAGATCGCGGTCGCGAGAGCTGCGGCGCCAAAGAACGCGAGGCACAGAGCGCTACCCGATCGCGCCACCAATACACGTGTGTGGCGGACACTCGCCGGATTGAATCGCCACGCTCGAAAGGCGAGGAAGGAGGTGCTCAAGGCCAGCGCCAGACAGCTGTAGCCGTATAACGACCGCTGGATTCTTGGCGAGTACGTCACCACGGCCGTCGTTTCTGGCCCATTTGGCGCGCCGTCCGGCAGGGAAAACAGGAGTCGATCACCCCAGTGGCTGTAACGGCCGCCCCCCTGCTTGCGGATGTCCTCGTGAATCGTATGCGCCGGACCGGTCGGTTGCCCGTTGATCCAGAGTCGGAGATTGGATCGAAACGGCTCGTCAGGCGTGTCTCCGGATGCGATCAGCACGTTCGACAGGCGGCCGTTCGTGCCGAGAGCAACGATCAGGCTGCGAGAGTTTTCGGACGATTCTTTATCGAACGGCCCGCGAAAGGACTCCGTCCGTTCGAAGAAGCCATGATCCAGGCTCGCGCTGACCAGAACCGTACTTAACGCTGCGATGAGAACGACCGAGGCGCCGATAACGGCGGCCGATGGGAATCCACGTGTCCGTTCGCGTTCGATGTGGCCAATCACCTGGCGTGTTCCAGAGCGTACTCCTCTGACGCCCTTCGCATCAGCACGAGATCCCCATAGCCCGATCCGACCTTGTTCGTGTGGGCCGAGAAGTTGGTGAGTGGCTCGAGGTTGCCCTGATCCTGGACCTCGAACAGGTCCATCCCGAGCCGTCCGAGGCTCTCGAGAAACCGCTGCGGGTCAGAGCCCGATCCTCGAAGATGCACAGGCGAGAACTCGAGCCATATCCACCGCACTCCACGCCGTAGTGTCGCCTCGGCTCCGCGCAACACCCGTTCCTCGTTGCCCTGCACGTCGATCTTCAGCCCGTCGATCTGGAGGTCGCGTGCGGACACAAACTCATCAAGTCGACGAACGTCGACTTCGCAGACCTCGACATGAGATTCGGTGTGAGAGGGGCTCAGTCGATTGTCAGAGCGATTATAAGCACTGCAGTAGAGCGCCGCCCGGCCTGACGTATCGCCCAGCGCTATCTGATGGGTCTCGACGTTTTCCACTCCACCCTGGATTATTCGTTCTCGCAGGAGCCGGAACGTGAGCGGATCGGGCTCGAACGCCAGGATTCGGCCTTGAGGGCCCACAGACCTCGCCATCTCCAACGCGTAGAAGCCGACGTTGGCGCCGATGTCGGCGATCACCATCCCAGGCCGAATCAGCGAACGCAGCGTCGACAACTCGCGCCGATCTGTGAGCCGCTTTCCGATGAGATACAGGCGGCAGTACGCTGCAGCGACGGCCGGCACGTGTCTCACGCGCGGGTGCAGCAATCCTCGAGTGAGAATTCGCCCGGCCGCGTGGATCCAATCTCGAAGTGACATACCTCGACCCAAGCGGACACGAAACACTGGGTGCGAACCCGCACAATGGAGAAGGCGCGCCGTTAAAGGGTCTTGCCGTCAAATTCTAATCGATCGGGCGAGGAAGAGCGGGAATTCGATGTGTCCGTCGGCGAGTTTAGAGCAGCGCCGCGAGATGAAGCCTGCGCGAGCTGGCCCCAAAATGGAAACGGCGGGCGGGGCCTATCACCCCGTCCGCCGTTCGAGCCGCTGAAATGCTTCGAGCTTAACGCGTGCCGACGACTTGCCAGTTGAGGTTGTCGACCTTGTTCGGATTGACGAAGAAGGTCCCCGTCACCGTTGAGTCGTTCATCGTCCAGGCGGCAACCCAGCCCTGGGTGAGGTGTCTCCAGATGATCTTGGTGACCCCGCTTCCATCCACGTCACCGGCAGCCTGGATACGCCAGTTCAGATCCGCCTGACGGTTAATCGACAGGTAGTTGATTCTGGTGATCGTGTTGCCGACGACGTACCAGACCGCCAGGTAACCAGTCGACGTGTTCTGGAAGATCAGATCCTTCATTCCGTCGCGATTCAAGTCGGCGATGGCGGCAATTTGCCAGTTCGGATCGCCGGTCGTGGTGATGCTGAAGAACGAAGTCCCGAGGACTGTCGTGCCACTCATGGTCCAGACGGCGATCGATCCGTTGGCATGCTGCCAGATTATGTCCGCCTTGCCATCGCCATTGACGTCGCCCAGGCCCTTTATGTGCCAGTTCAAATCGGCATTCTGGTTGATGCTGAGCAGGCTCGTGGACAGCACCGAGTCGTTTTGCAATAGCCAGGCTGCGAGCCACCCTCCGGTATCGTGCTGCCACACAATATCGGGGTACCCATCCCCATTGAGATCGCCCGTGCCGACAACTTTCCAATGGGTGTCGGTCGAGACCAGGTTGACCTGCCGGGTATCAATGACGTTGATGCCCTGCATGTGCCACGTTTCCACAACGCCGCTCGTGCCATTGAACCAGAACACGCTCGGCCGCTGATCCGTGAGCGTCCCGCCTGTCTGGATGATCAGTGCGTCGTTGCTGACTTCGTTGGATGGGCCGCTCGAGAGGCCGCTTGACGCGTACGAAGAGACGACGAAGTAGTACTTCTGATCCGGCGTGAGGCCGTTGACCGTCCACGTGGTTCGATTGCCGACATCGATACTCGACGTGTAGTTTCCGGCCCGAGTCCCCCATTTCACGACGTAGCCGGTGACGGTCGTATCAGTACTCGCATCCCACGCGAGGTTCACCGTCTGCGCCGACGCAGCCGTCGACGCAAGCAACACCCCAAAGAGCGCGAGACTCAATCGTGTTCGAAGCATAAGCTGCACCCTGCGTGAGGACGGGGGAGCCGTCGACCTCGGCGGGGCTGCAAGGCAGATGCCCGAGCTCTACTTTATGTAATTGGGCCTGTTTTGGCGTGTTTTCGAATGTTTTCGGTAGGCAACACGGTCGAAACCATTACGTTTTTGCTCGATTCGACTCGGTGTTGTGAACGTTTTACTTACCCGGGGCCCACGATATGCCAACGCAAATCGGGCACGCTCTCCGTTGAAAGCGCTCGCTGACTCAACACCTCCGATCCATTCAAGGTCCATACGCCCAACCCACCGGTCGCATCGTTCTGCCAGATGATGTCGGCGTGACCATCGCCATCCACGTCACCGACACCTCGGATGTGCCAGTTGGTATCGGCGGTACGGTCCACACTCAGCATCTGCGTAAGAACTGCGTCGGTACCCCGCATGTACCACACGGCCAACCAACCACCGGTTTGATGCTGCCAAAGTAAATCTGCGTAACCATCGCCGTCGACATCTCCGACGCCTGCGATTTGCCAATCGAGATCGGGTATTTGCCCAATGCTAAGCATCCGCGTAGAGATGACGTTGGCCCCATTCATCAGCCATGCGGCGAGCCAGCCGCCGGTTCGATGTTGCCACACGAGATCCGCTTTGCCGTCGCCGTCGATATCGCCGACTCCCTTGATTTCCCAGTTCAGATCGGCCACGCGATCGATGCTGAGGAACTGCGTACTCACGACGTTGGTTCCGATCAGATACCAGACGGCGAGCCGCCCGTCTGTCTGGTGTCGCCAGACCAGGTCCGTATAGCCGTCGCCATTCAAATCACCGCTGCCCACCACACGCCAGTTGGGGTCGCTGACCTGGCTGATGCTCGGGGCGTTTGTCCCGATGACATTCCAGCCATCGAGCCACCACGTGGTCAGGGACCCGTCCGCCACGTTCTGCAAGATGATGTCTGCCCGGCCATCGCCGCTGATGTCTCCATGAACGGTACGCAGACCACGCTGAGAGATCGGGACCGTTGTATGCGCGATCGTCACCGTGCTGGTGCGAAACGTTAGCAACGGGTTCGCCGAATACGACAACGTGACCGTCCCCGGACCGACATGTAACTGTGCGTTCGGAACTGCCACGAATGGGGAACCGCTCGTGGCCGACCAGGCACAAGTCTCGGTTGCCGTAACCGCAATCGTGATGGTCCCGGCTTGGGGTCCGACCGCGAAACGGTTCGGATTCACGACGTAGTCGCACTCCGATGGCAGCGACGCGAGCGCCCTATCGACATTGATTCGAGGGAAGACGAGACCGTTTCCGGGATCCGTAATAGGCGTTCCTGTTGTGGCCAGCGCGCTCAGGATGTCGGTCACCGAAGCGGAAGGCCGCTTGGATTTCATCAGCGCCCACGCGCCCGCGACATGCGGCGCCGCCATCGATGTTCCGCTCAGATTCATGAACCCGCTCGGTACCGACGAGTAGATCGTTTCGCCTGGTGCGAGGAGCGAGAGGTACTGGTTCGTGTTGCTGAACCCCGATACCTGGTCGGCTGGTCGAAATGACCCGTCGGTCGTGGATGCGACGCTGATGGCCGTGGAGATGCACGCAGGATATGAAAGCGCCGTGGTTGAGCCGTTGTTGCCGGAGGCAATGACGGTGGCGATGCCCGCATCCCGCAATTGATCGATGGCGGTCTTCAGCGAATCGAAGTCGCACGGCGAGGTGAACAGCCCGCCGCCCAGACTCATGTTCACCGCGGCGATGTTGTAGGTGGATCGAAGCGCGTACACTCGTTCGAGCGCGAGAATCTGATCCGATGTGTAGCTCAGAAGGCAAGGCGCGGGCTGTGTGCCACAGTCGTCCGCCCCAGTGAAGGAACTGAAGACCTGAAGGCTGATGATTGTCGCGTCCGGCGCGACGCCTGAAAACGTCGATCCCTTTCCGGCTGCGATTCCCGCGACGTGGGTGCCATGCTCGCATCCTGCCAGGAGACAGGGGCCTCCCGAGCCTGGCAGCGTGCTGGTATCGCTGAAACTCGGGCACATCGAAGTCGATCGCCCGTCAACGGTGCTCGAAAAGCAGGCTTCGGATACGACCTTTCCGGCAAGGAATGGGTGGCTGGCATCGACGCCGGTGTCGACGACAGCGACGGTCCATCCGGCACCCGTATAGCCAGCAGCCCAAGCCTTGGTGGCGCCGATGAGCGGCGTGCTTTCCGCCAACGTGGGAGGAACGACCGCATCGATTTGAATGTTCGCGACGTCGGGCGATGCGGCCAGCGTCTGAAGATCCGCTTCGTCGACTTCCAGCGCCAGGTATGGAATGGAACTGAACCTGCGGACTGATGCGGGTCTGGTGCGAAGCATTCGCCCGAGTACCGCGCCCTGGGCCCGCGCAATCGAGGCGCGTTGAGACTGCACGCCCGATGCTCCCAAAAGGGATTCGGTCGTGAACCCGACGTTCAGTCCGACGATGACTCGCACCGAACCGCGTCCTCTTACATGCTGAGTGACGGCGTTCGGAATCCGAGGACCGGACGGACCGCGCGTTTGCGCCCACACGGTCGAATTGTCAGCAGCGCCGGCGGCGATCAAAAAAAGCGCGACCGCAAGAGAACGGCGGAGGGTCAGCATCTGCGCGTTCCAACGCGAAGGAGCATCGGACCGTAAAGGGTGCAATGGCCAGTCCGACGCGCTGAGCCGCTCTCGCGCGAGACGTCGATATCCCGCTACTCAAATCGTGCAGTTGGCGAATCCGACCAGGCGCGGACGCAACGTATTGCAATAATGAGACTTAGCGTTCGATATCAAAAGCCGCGGTCACTCGGGAACGAGGCGGAATTGAAGAGGAGCGTTTGTCTTCCGATGGGAGGACATCGAAAAAAGGTATTTGATTGGCAGACTTCTGTCGCCGAGTTTTTCAGGCTTGGGCTATCCTGGGCCGACTACTTGCCAATTCAAATCGCCGATCTGCCCGATCGAGAGGCCACGCTGGTTCACGACGGTCGCTCCATTCAACATCCAGACGCCCAGTTCGCCCGTTGCCTCGTTCTGCCAGATGATGTCGGCAAAGTTGTCGGCATCGACATCGCCGACACCGTGGATGTGCCAGTTCATGTCGGTGATCCGGTTGACACTGAGAAAATTGGTGCTCAACACGGTGGAGCCGCGCATGAACCACACCGCGAGCCACCCCTGCGTCTTGTGTTGCCAGACGAGATCGGCATAGCCGTCGCCGTTGACGTCTCCTGCCCCGACGATCTGCCAGTCGGTGTCCGGTACCCGATTGATGCTGAGAAACTGCGTCGACCGCACCTGCGCGCCGTCCATCAACCAGGCGGCAACCCATCCTTCAGTCTTGTGCTGCCAGATCAGATCAGCCTTTCCGTCTCCGTCAATATCGTCCACCCCTTTGATTTGCCAGTTCAGATCAGGCACCTGGTTGATGCTGAGGAATATGGTGTTGACGACGTGCGTGCCGTTCAGAAACCAGGCCGCTACCCACCCTTGCGTCTGATGTTGCCAGATCAGATCGGCTTGGCCGTCGCCGTCGATATCGCCGGTTCCCACAACGCGCCAATTCGGATCGGCGACGCTGAGATCGATAAGTGCCGTGCCCCGGACGGTCGATCCGTCCAGGTACCACGTTGCGAGTCTGCCGTCGCCGCGGTTCTGCCAGACGAGGTCCGCCCGGCCATCGTGATTGATATCTGCCTGACCGACCCGACGCTGCTGTGAGACCGTGACGACGGCGCCGGCCACGGTCACCGCGCCGCTTCGTGGAAAGGCCGTCAGATTCGCGTCAGGGGTGATGATGACCGTTCCCGGTCCTGCGCCGGCATTGCCCGGAGACTGGATGACGGCGTGAAGAAACGGCGCACTCGTCGTGGCGGTCCATGGACACGTCGCCTGGGTGCTGACGGTAACGGGGAGGGCCGCGGAATCCGGACCAACGTCGAAGTGCGTCGGACTGACACTGTAGGTACATGGAGCCGGGAAAACTTGCAGCGCGAGGTCGACGTTGATTCGCGGCTTGGTGATCCCGTTTCCCGGATCGACGATCGGCGTCCCAGTACTGGTGAGCGCGTTCAAAATCTCATCGACCGTCGCGGAAGCCTTCTTCGATTTGATCACGGCCCAGGCGCCTGCAACATGAGGCGCCGCCATCGACGTGCCGTTGAGATTGGCAAAACCGTTGTTCGGTACCGACGAGAAAATCGTTTCGCCGGGAGCAAAGAGCGAGAGGTACTGATCGGTATCGCTGAAGTCGGAGACCTGGTCGGCAGGTCGTCCCGACGATCCGTCAGTCGTTGACGCGACGCTGATCGCGGTGGAGATGCAGGCAGGGGCGGCCAGGCCATTGACCAGTCCATCGTTGCCGGCAGCGATCACCGTGGCGATGTTCGCAGCGCGCAACTGGTCGATGATCGACTTCATCGACGCGAAGGTGGTATCGCACGGCGAGCCATACGCGCCGCCGCCGATGCTGATGTTCACCGCCGCGATGTTGTAAGTCGAACGCAGCGCATAGACGCGTTCGAGCCCGAGGATTTGATCGGAGAAGTAGCTCAGTGCGCACGGTGCCGGGCGGGGCGAACAGTCAGCGCTCGTGAAGAACGAGCTGAAGACCTGGACCGAGATGAGCGAGGCGTCTCTGGCCACGCCAAAGAAACTGTACGGGCCGGAGCCGGCGGCGATGCCTGCGACATGCGTTCCATGAAAGCAATCGGCCATCGCACACGGCACGCCAGATCCGGTTGCGGTGCTCGCAGACGCGCCGCCGGGACAGACGCCGGTCGATACGGAACTGAACGTCGAGTAGCAGGCTTCAGAGACGACTTTGCCGGCGAGGAATGGATGCGTCTTGTCGATGCCGGTATCGAGTACAGCGACAGTCCACCCGCTGCCACCGAAGCCTGCCGCCCATGCGCGAGTCGCGCCAATGAGCGGCGTGCTTTCCGCCAGCGTTGGCCGGGCGATCTCGTCGATTTCGATGTCTTTCACTTCCGGCGCCGCGGCGAGCGCTTGCAGATCCCCCTCATCGACTTCCAGCGCGAGGAACGGGATATAGGAAAACCGCCGAACCGACGCCGGACTGACGCGCTGCACTCGCGCCAGCACCCCACTCTGCGCCCGCGAGATTGATGCGCGCTGATTGAGCACCGCGGTCGTGGTGGCGAGAGCCGGCTCCGGGGTGAAGGGCGCATCAACTGCGACGATCACGCGGGTCCGGCCGTGCGTTCTGGCTTGGGTCAGCGCAGCCGGCGGAATTCGAGGCGTCACCGGCGCGGGGGATTGTGCCGGAAGCCGCTGACCACTCAGCGCCGTGAGTCCAATCACGACGACGAAAGAACCGAGAAGACGTGCGCGATCCATCGTCAACATGAGGACACACGTTTCTTCAATGTGCTGGCTCCCCGGTTTGGATCTTCACTATACCGCTACCGCTGGATCGAGGGTTCGGTCTATCTTCACGGCAATTCAAATAGCTCTGCCGCTGGTCGGGGGGAGGCGGCGACGCCGGCGACGACCAACTGTCGTGTTTTTGGAGGAGCACATGATTCACCTCGCCGCGAAGCCCTTTCGCGTTACTGCTGTCCTATCGCTTGTGGCGGTGCACGCACTCGGCGGCACCGCCAGCGCGCAACTGCAACTGCAAACCTACGTCTCCGGTCTCACGCTGCCGGTCGGCTTTGTCCAGGATCCCGGCAATCCGTCGATCCAATACGTCGTCGAACAGGTCGGCCGCGTTCGCACGATCGTCAACGGCACGCTTCTCAGCACACCGTTCCTGGATGTGTCTTCGCTGATTTCCTGCTGCGGCGAGCAGGGGCTGCTTGGGCTCGCCTTCCCTCCGGATTACGCGGCCAGCGGCCGGTTCTATATCAACTACACGAATACAGCTGGCAACACCGTGGTCGCGAGGTATTTGCGTTTCACATCGAATCCGCTGCTTGCGGACCCGGCCTCACGTTTTCCGATGCGTTGGGGCGGCGTGTCAGCGGAGATCTTTCAGCCGTTCGCGAACCACAACGGAGGGCACATCGCCTTTGGACCGGACGGTTACCTCTACATCGGGATGGGGGACGGTGGATCCGCCAACGATCCTCTGAACAACGCGCAAAACGCGACGAGTCTGCTTGGCAAGATGCTGCGCATCGATGTCAACGTGCCGTTGTCAGATCCGAACGGCTACGTCGTCCCTTCTACCAATCCATTTGTTCAAAGCCCACCCAAACTTCCCGAAATCTGGGCGAGCGGACTCCGCAACCCGTGGAAGTTCTCATTCGATCCGCCGGTGCTTGGAGGCTACGGGTCACTCATCATCGGCGACGTCGGTCAGAACAATTGGGAGGAGATCGATTACCAAAGCCCCGGATGTGCCGGCCACAATTACGTCTGGCGGACCCTTGAGGGAAACCACTTCAATCCGAATCCGTTGGTTCCGGCCGATGTGCCCCCAATAGATGGGCCTTTTTGGCCGGCGGTCATCGAATACCCGCACCCGGTTGGTATTTCGGTGATTGGCGGAGTGGTCTATCGAGGAGCGGCGCTTCGACCATCGTATTGGGGCCGCTATTTCTACGGCGACCTCAACGGCCGTATCTGGTCTGTCGTGCTGCTGCCGTTTGAGTGCGGCGGAACGACCGACGGTAATCCACCGATCGAGCACACCGACCAACTGGGAGGGATGGCCACCACTGGGTTTTTGACGGCGATTGGAACAGATGCCGTGGGTGAAATTTACTTGGTGAATTATTCAACCGGCACGGTATTCAAGCTGATCGATCCGATCGGATCGCTCATCAGGCGCCAGCCGACGGACTTCTACGGTCTCCACGATCGTCACCCGGATCTCGTGTGGTTCAACACGTCGACACGGCACCTGGCGACCTGGCATATGGGCGGCGATGCGCTGAATAGTCGTGTCGTCAGAGGTGGCGAGCTCACATCGCCACCTGCTCTTCCTGCCGGCTGGCAAGTCGTCGGCACTTTTTCAGAGCGGTTCAATGAAACCGAACTGTTCCTTCAATCTGACAGCGGACAACTGGGTATGTGGGTGTTCAATGGCCAGGAGTTCCGCGGTGGAGTTCTCCTGAATCCCTCGGCCGTGTCGGATCCACTGTG
>JBPYFA010000150.1:0-14551 GCA_051986585.1 Vicinamibacterales bacterium
TCGAATTGACGGACGTGCGCTCCGAGCAGGCGAGGGGCCCCGAGCAGAGGATCGTAGCCGGGCGTCTCCACGAGCACCTCGTCCCCCGGTTCCAGTAGCGCCGCGAAGACCAGAAAATTTGCCCCCGAGGCCCCTTGAGCGCTCGTGACCGCATCGGCCGCGACGCCGTAGTGTCGAGCGATCGATTCGAGCAAGGGGCCATATCCGTTCTCGTTGTTGCCCTCAAACGCGATCGCATCGGCGACACCCGGAAGTTCGTCGATCCGGCACGCGAGGATGTTGCTGCCGGCGAGATCGTACCGCGCTGAGGGGCGGGTCTTCGCCCACTCCATGTAGGGAGCATGAAATCGAAGCGTCGTCATGTTGTCTGACCGTGCACCGATGGCCGCCGGCGCGATTGTGTTCGGTTGAACCAGTAGAAGACCGGGATCCCGGCGGCGAGAAGCAGAGCACCGCGCGACGCGCTCGCCGGATCCGCCGACACGACACTCAGCACAACTGCTGCCGCCACAATCACAAACAGTGCCGGCAGAAATGGATATCCCGGCGCCTGGAAGGAGCCTCCGGACCGCTCTACGGCCGGGAAGGTGCGGCGAAACACGAAGAGCGTCGCCACAGTGAGTCCGAAGAAAATCCAGTCCGCAAACACGACGTAGTTGAGCAGCTGTCCGTAGCTTCCGCTGAGCGCGAGGATGCACGACCATGTGGTCTGGACCGCGATCGCGGCGGCTGGCGTTCCGTACGCCGGATGCAGCCTCGCCAACGCCGGAACGAACAAGCCGTCGCGAGCCATCGCGTAGTAGACCCGAGTCGGAGCCAGAATGGCGAGATCGAGAAAGCCAAACGTCGAGATCGCGATGGCTGCCGTCACGAATCGATCGCCGAGCGCGCCAAACATCCGTTGTGCGGCATCGGCGGCTGGCGTGGTGGTCGATGCCAGCCCGTCGAGTCCCAGAGCCCGCAAGTACACGATGTTGACTAGCACGTAGATCGCCACGACCGCGATCGTTCCGCCGATCAGGCTGATCGGAAGGTTCCGTGCCGGATCTTCGATTTCTTCAGCGACGTAGTTCGCGTTCTGCCAGCCCCCGTAGGCAAACAGAATCGGCACCAGGGCCGCGCCAAACGCGACGCTAATCGAGCGGGCTGACGCTGATACAACACGGGCCTCGCTCCACCAATGGAGATGTGCGGGTGCGAAGAAGCCGAACGCGATCAGAACGGCGAGCGCCGCGACCTTCAGCACGACCAGCACGTTGAGCACGCGGCTGCCTGGTTTGACACCAAGGAAGTTGACTACCGACAGGACGAGAAGCGCGGCAATGGCGAGCGGGACCGGCGACAGCTGGGTCTGTCCGATCAGTCGCAGCGTGTAAGTGGCAAAGGCAATCGCGACGGCCGCAATTGCGCCGGTTTCGATGACGGCGAGAAGCGCCCATCCATACAGGAAGCCGGCGAGGGGATGAAATCCGTCGCGGAGGTACGCGTATTGACCGCCGACTCGCGGAAAGATCGAGCCGAGCTCGGCATACGCGAGGGCGCCGACGAGGGCAATCGCGCCACCCACTGCCCACGCTGTCAGCACCAGCGGCGCGGTGTCGAGTCGTTCGGCAACAATGTATGGATTGATGAAGATACCGGATCCGATGATGCCGCCGATGACGACCATGGTCGCATCGAAGCGGCCGAGCGCGCGCTTGAATGTCACGCGGCGCCACCGCCCGCGCTGACGTTGTCCCGAGTGGTGAGCGCAGTCATGGATAGAGGCGCTCGATGCGCCAGCCGGTTGATTCGAGCACGTACGCGACCCGGTCGTGGAGTCGATCGGGGCGCCCGTACCAGAACTCGATGCGCGCCGGCGTCAGACGGAAGCCGCCCCAGAATGGCGGCCGCTGAACCGTCTGCCCTTCGAATCGCCGTTCCACCTCGCGGTATTTCTCCTCCAGCGTTTCGCGCGAGCTGAGGACCTGGCTCTGATCCGAAGCCCACGCACCGAGCTGGCTGCCGCGCGGCCGTCCGGCAAAGTAGGCATCGGATTCCTCAGGCGCGACGCGGGCGACGCGCCCTTCAATTCGAATCTGTTCGTCGAGCGACGCCCAGTAGAAACACAGCGCCGCCTGCGGATTTTCCGTGAGCTCGCGACCCTTCCGGCTGTCGTAGTTGGTGAAGAATACGAATCCGCGCGAGTCGGCGCCGCGCAGCAGTACCAGCCGTGCCGCCGGCTTGCCGCTCGCATCGGCGGTTGCCAGGACGACGGGGGTGGTGTCGACCTGATGCGCTCTCGCTCGCTCGACGGCATTGAGGAATTCAGTGATCGGATCGGCGCTCGCCATGCCGCGATTCTATCTGGGTTCGCTCTCCGTTCGCACATCAGCCGAGACATTGGACTGCGGCACCCACACGATCGGCGTGGCGCGATCCGGAGGCACCCATCGTGTGCGCGCGTCATCGCTGGTCAATCGTTCTGCTGAATAAAAGGGAGCCAGGGCGTCGCGATTGAGGAGTTCAGGGCAGGCTGTGACCAGCTCCGAAGCGTCGCTCATCTCCGGATGCTTCCGCCGCGCGTCGTCCACCAGCTCGAGCCAGGCCAGGGTCAACGTGACGGGAAATTTTTCCGGAACACCTTTCGCCGCCGCGAACCGACGCAGCCCATCGAAGAGCTTCCGTTTCGTTTCGTCGCGGCCATGCCGATTGAGATAGACGATCGTCAGACGAACATGGTCCGCATGCGGAAATGCGGGCAGCGTCGCCGCCTCGAATCCCTGAACCAGCTCATCGTCGGTCATATGAACAGTTTCCAGTTACCAGTTACCAGCTTCCAGCTTCCAGTTCCCAGCTTCCAGTTTCCAGCTTCCAGTTCCCAGTTCCCAGTTCCCAGTTCCCAGTTTCCAGTTCCCAGTTTTCTAGTCCCAGCTGCCTGAGCGAGCGATGGCTCAAGCGAGTCGAAGGGCTTCCGGTCACCATCTTCCTTTTTCCAGTCAACCGTCCCGGGCGATTCCTGCCAAGCTTGCGGCCGAGCGCCCGTGGTGCGAAGGCGCGCACATCAGCCTTAATTCACGCTTCTTCAGCGCGCCATCACGACTCACTCCTGGCCACCTCTGTATCTTCAGGCATAGGAGGTCGTGATGAAACGGGTCGTGCTGCTGTTGCTCCTGGCCGCCACCGCCGGATGTGCGTATCCGGCGCTGTCTTCGTCGGGGCCCTACTATGGTCCACCCTACCCGATGCAGCCGAGGCCTTATGGGCCGCAGGTCAATATCCGCTATTCACCGGTCGGCCGTTGGGACAACGTCATGATGACCGCGGTCGGCACGCATTTGTTCGTGCTGATGACGAACGGCAACATGGCCACTGGCGACATGATCTCTGCGTCGGACGTCGACCTGCGTCTCCAGGTTGCGTCCGGCGCGGTGGATCTATCTGCATCCGATGTGATGCGTGTCGACCGGATCACGACGAATCGTGATGTCGTGAAGGATGGTGCGAGAGGAGCCGCATTTGGCACCGGTGTCGTCGCGGTGCTGGGGCTGATCGTCGCGCACGTTCCGCCAGCCAATCTGTTTGCCGCCGGCGCGATCATCGGCGCGGCACAGAATGTCGAGGCCTCGCTCGCCGCGCGAGGTGCGCAGACAATTTACCTCGCACGTGGCGTCGTGCCGCCCGGCCCCGGCCCGCAGCAGGCAACGCCACAAACACCATCACCCCTGGTGGGTCCACGAGGGCCGTGCGGCAACGGCGGCGCCGCCTGCAATCCGCAGATTCGATATTCGGCCGGGGTCAGACGCTGACAACCCTGGGTTCTGCGGGGTTCTGCGGGGTTCTACGGGGTTCTACCGGGTTCGGTTCTTGGGTTCTACGGGGTTCTCGGGTTTTGCCGGGTTCTACAAGGTTCTCAGGCCACCGATTCCCAGAATCCATAACCTCACAGAACCGAACCTTGCAGAACCGAACCTTGCAGAACCGAACCGCGCAGAACCGAACCTCGTAGAACCGAGAACCGAACCCAGTAGAACCCCGCAGAACCCTGCAGAACCCCGTAGAACCGAGATCTATTGTGAGATCGTGCCCTTCACGGTCGGAGGAAACGGGCCGTGATCCAGCAGCACCGTGAGCTGGGCCTTGCCGTTGCCGCCCTGATCGATGTCCATCGTCAGCGTCACCATGTACTTGATCCCGTCGATCGAGCAGACGGTGCCGCCCTGCTCGATGGCGCCCGACAAGCTTCGCCGCAGCGTGCTGATTGACCAGCTGCCGCCAGTGATGGTGGCGCAATCACCCGGCGTCGTTGGCAACGGCGATGTATGCCGAATCGAGCCAATCGCCAGGCCGATTGCCGGGCGCTGATCGATCTGGCCGGCGAACACGGCGGCGAAGATCGCTGAACCGCACGTGTCTTGGGCGCACAGTTCGCGGCCGCTGATCGCTCCACTCAATGAAGTGTCGGATTGGGCGAACAGGGGAGCGGCGGATGCGAGCGTGAGCGCGAGTGTGATGATGGCTGACCGGAGGACACCGAGGCGCATGAAACCTCCTTGCGTGTTGGGTGGCAGTTAACTTAGGTGGACTGTGGGTCACTGGTCAAGTAACCAATTTGCGACTGTGGCATTTCTGCGATCGGCGTTCGCGTCCGTGTGCGCGTGTGTTAGGCTCGGCCGCTGTGTGCTGTCTTGGAAGGAGCAGGCTGATGCGGGTACGGATCACGATGCGTGACGCGGTGGTCGCAGCCGTTGCCGTCGCGGCGACGTTGGGAGTTGTCGCTGCCGCACAGGAGAAGCCGGCAGCGATCTTGAAATCCACGGTTTTCGACTGGAAGTCATGGCCGGTCCGGAACACGGATGTCGGCCAATCGCGTCAGGTTGTCCGGCAGCCAACTCTCACGCTCGACGAGTTGGAAATGCACGTGACGACGCTGAATCCTGGGCTCGCGTCGCATCCGCCGCACAAACATGCGAATGAAGAGCTGCTCATTCTGAAAGAGGGGACGCTGGAGGCGCTCGTCGATGGCCAATGGAAGAAGGTCGAGCCGGGGTCGATCGTGTTCCAGGCATCGAACAGCTGCCACGGCGTAAGGAACGTCGGCAAGACTCCCGCCACGTATCACATTGTGAATTGGAGCTCGCCAGGGCAGCTGAAGACGAACGGGCCGGCCGTGAGCTGCACACCGTAGCGAATCTCACCGCCTTGTGGCTTCCGCCTTCAGGCGGAAGCACACGTCGCTCGCGCACGCTCGGCTCGGCCTATAGAATGAGAGCGACGCCGGGGTGGCGGAACTGGCAGACGCTCGGGACTTAAAATCCCGTGGCCGTAAGGCCGTGCGGGTTCGATCCCCGCCCCCGGCATATCGTTTTTTAAAGATCCTGCGATTGTCCTCGGTCGCGTCTCGGTCGTCTGTCGTTGGGTGCGAGACATTCTTCGCCTGTCCAAGCCGCTATCGAATTCCCTTGAAGCCGAAAACCATCATTTTGGGTCCCAGGCGTGAGCATTCAACGTGGCCGACAACTTGTGACCGCTCTCCATATCCTGAACCTGCACACGACCGTCGGCTTGCCAAGTGATTGTCGGTTTCGTGAAGTCGTCCGCTTCGTAAAGGCCCACAAACAATTGGTCGAGGGGTTTTCCTGTGCGAGACTCCCACAACGTCAGTCGGATAGTTCCTGATGGGTCAAGCATCTCGTTTGTAGGAAAATCCACTCGCACGAATCCGTCTATCCGGTAACGTCCGTCCGGCGACGTAGAAGCGAAGAGTTCGCGAGATCGGAATCCCCCCGACGCCAATCGAACTAATGTTGGTATCGCAAAGACTACGGCTACTACCCCTATCACCGCCATGAGCGCTAATCCGATGAACGCCAGTAGCCGAAGCCGGTTCCTCACACGCTCAATATACGTTGCACTTCACGTTCCGGCTCATGAGTAACGATCTCGCGAATCGTAAGGATCGCACGGGTATAAACCGGACGATTGTGGTCTGGTTGCTCATAGTCATCGGGATCTTGATGGCCACGCAGGTTCGGCTGTCGCATGGGGAAATCGTTTTGTTGCCCCGGCCGAAGCTCCCACCCGTCGATCTCTCCGTGCTGAAGTAACGATTCGTCCCAAGCGCGCGTGATTCGTCAGTCGATTTCTTATTGTTTCTGGTTGACGACGCGCATCTGCAAACCCTTCGGGGGCACGAGCCTCTTTCCTTGGTCCGCCGCGTCCGGTTGTGCCGTCAGCAACGTCAGACCTTCCACACTCGATTTTTGCAGCGCGTCGATAACCTCGACCAGGTGCGCGTAAGGAACCCGAGCGTCGGCCTTGATGTAAAGGGTCTTTTCCTTTCGGGTGGATAGGAGAGTCCTCACCCTCTCGGCTAAGGCAGGCAGTGGCATTTGATCGCCGCCAAGATAGGCGCTGCCGTCGGCAGTCAGCGCAACGACCAGCGCGTCTTGCATGTCTGCGTCGGGCACCGCAACCGCGTTGCGTGTGACCGGCATCTGCACATTGACTCCGCGCTGTAATGGGACGGTGCCGGCCTGGTCGGCACTGACCGCGCCAGCCATGGCGCCCACGATCAGCGATACGAAACATGCAATCAATCTGCGGTTCATGATGTGGATCCTTTCAACCGACTGTTCATGCCCGTGGGCGGGCGATTGTCGTGACGCTCGCCTGGATTGTAATAATGAACTAGTACAATAGTTGATTAGTATAAGTCAAGTGTTCAGGTCAGCTGCCAGTGATTCTCTGCGGTCCGATGGTTCGGGAACAGGCAGATGCGTCGCCGCCTACACAATGGCTACGAAGCGATCAAGTGGCGGGCGCGCGTCGGCGATGGCGGCCCCGGGGTCGACGCCAGTGTCGCGGCTACTTCCGTCCGCGCGGCAGCTCGTCGCCGCTGCTCGTATACGCCGGCGGCACGTAGAGATTGAGCGTGCGCAGCGGACCACGGCCAGTGTTCCTGATCTCGTGGCGGTCACCGCGCTCGATCACGATCAGCGTGCCGGCGCGAAGCGCATGGCGTCGCCCGTTGACGATCGCGATGCCGCTGCCGGCCTCGACGAAGAGCCATTGATCAGCGCCGCGATGGCGGTTGTCAGGGCCGCCCTCCGAGTCCCCTGGCGCGATCGTCATCGTCGCCGCCTGGCCTCGGCGGTTGCCGAGTACGACCTTGAACCCGTTGCCAAAGCGCAGGTGAACTTTCTTCATCGGTCTTGAGTGTCAAAGGAAAGGATGAGAGCGGCGGATTCAGGGACCCGTCCGCTAACGCTTTTTGCGCGCGGACGCACCCTTCTTCCCGAGCGCGGTGCGGGTACTCTTTGGCAGATGAGCAATGGTTCGCTTACGTCCAGCTGCCGCAGCCGCCTTCTTGATGTTTCGTCTCGCCGCACTACGCTGCGCCGATGTCGCCATGTTGACCTCCTGAAAAGACACCAAGGCGTTGTTGAGCCCCGGCGCGGTCGACGAGCGAATACACGCAACCGACATGCCGTACGGTCGTGACTAGGCTCTGCGCGGTGATATCAGGGAAGCGGTAATCGAAGAGGCAGCGACGGATGTTTGAGCTAAGACCGAGCTGCGGGCAGAACTAGTAACTCTTCGTCAGTTCTGAGTTTTCAGCTCTCGGTTGTTAGTTTTGGTTTTTGGTTCTCGGTTTTGGGTTTTATGGTTGTGGGTCTTCGAACAATTGGGGAACCCAAAACTGAGAACTGATCGAGTTCACCGCTTCGCGTCAGTCGTCGAACAAACGGAAAACCAAAAACCGGGAACCGAAACCTATAACCGAAAACCGAAAACTGAGAACTGACTGGTTCAGCGTTTCCAATCGCCCAGTTACTGCCCCCCCGTAATCTGCACCAGCCGCAGGAACATGTTGTTGCCCTCTGAGGCTTCGTCGACCTGGTTGGTGGCATCCGCAATCGCAAACAGATAGTACGACCCCGACAGACCTGACGGGATAGTCACCGAGATCGTGCCGCCGTTGCTCAACCCGGCGCCTATCGACGCCACCGGCCGTTCGCCGAGAAGCGTGTCGCCGCTGTCGAGCACCGTGTTGGCTGACAGGTAGAACCGAATCACCGATGCACCCGCTGTGGCGGCCCCCACGTTCTTGACTGAGTCAGCGATCAGGACCGTCGAGCCGGCCGTCACCGTGAATGGCACGGTGACCGACGCCACGGTCAGGTCCGGACCGACGAGGAAGCTGATGGCTCGCGTGTTGTTCGTCTCGACGGTCTCGGTGATGGTCTGCCCGTCATCGGCACTCACGATGAGATACCAGGTCCCGGCAGCGAGCGCCGGCAGCGTCACCGACGTCGTCTTCGCGCTTGTCGCACCGGGCGCCAGCGCCGGAACGGCACGTGAGGCGAGCCGCACGTCTGCCGAATCGAGGAGTGAGTTCGTCGACAGATAGATTGCCGTCACCGATGGAGAAGCGTTGCCTGTTCCGCTGTTTTGCGTCGTCTCGGTGACGTCGATCGATGACCCGGCGGCCGCCCGCGCTGGAGCGCTTGCCGCCGACACGACGAGATCGGGACCGATCCGGAGGACCGCGCTACGCGTGTTGTTCGCCTCGTTGCATTCGGCGACGGCGTCAGCGCCGTCGGCCTTCACGATCAGGTAGTAGACGCCGTCGGTCGTTGAGGCGGGAATCGTAAGGCTCGTTGAGCCACTACTCGAGGCGGCGCCGTCGAGCGATGGCACGGTTCGGCCCTGAAGCAAGGTGTCCCCGGCATCGAGGTTGAAGTCTGCCGACAAGTAGAAACGCGTGACAGAGCCTGCCGCCGTGCCGACTCCGGAATTTGCCGTGGTGTCCGACACCAGAATCGTGCTTCCTGCTCCGGCCGTCGATGGCGCACTGAACGCCGTGATGGTGAGGTCGGGTCCAATCTGTATCAATCCGACCCGAGTGTTGTTGAACTCCCTGGACTCGGTCACCGTGCCCGGTCCGTCCGCGACGGCGAACATTGAATACAATCCGGGCACAAGCCCATCAGGCAACGTGATCTGCGTCGTCCCCGTGCTCGACGCACCGGCCGCGAGCGACGGAATCAATCGACTTCCGACCAGTGGGTCGGTTGCCTCGAACAGCGGATTGCTTGACAGGTAGAACGAAGTCGTGGACGCCGACGCCGGGCCGGTGCCCTGGTTGATCGTTGTGTCGGTTACCTGAATCACCAGACCCGATGCGCCGCGTGCCGGAAGCGTAAGGCTCGAGATGGACAGATCCGGCGCCACATCGTCGCTCACAAGCGTCATGGTTGCGGTCGACGGACTACCGATGAGATAAGGCCCACCGCTGCGAAGCTTCAGCTGCACGGTTTCGTCTGGCTCGACCAGCGCGTCGTCGATCGGCACGATCGGCACAAGAACCTCCGTCGCGCCGGCCGGAATGGTGGCCGACAGTGGTGTGCTGACGTAATCGGTGCCGTTGATCGCGGTGCCGAAGAGATTGAAGTACACGGTGACCGCGTCGTTCGAGACGACGTTGCGCGTCAGCCTGAACGCGCCGGCAACGGTGCCAGCCTCGTATGCGGTCGGTGTCGCGAGACTGACCGAAACCGCCTGAATCGATGGAGGAGCAACACAGCCGTCCGGCACCGAAAAGTCCGCCACCACCGAGTTGAAACCGGCATCCGCACTGTCCAGCGCGGCAAGGCCCATACCGCGCCGGGCGAACGACTCCCATAGGCGACAGAAATTCGCGCTGCGGGCCCCACCGGGATTGCGCAGCGCGTCGTCCTGGAGCATCCCATCGCGCATTTCGAGCATCGTCGGCGCGGGTGGGGCAAGCTTCAGCGCGTCGATGTAGAGTTGATGCACTTCATTGATGCCGGACGCTTCCGTGCCGCGAACGCGATCGATCCTGAAGCGCTCGCGCGTGTCCCACAACACGTTGGCCCAGATCTCGCCGTTGTTGTGAACCTCGCACGAGAATCCCTCGCACGCATACTCGGCGTACGTCTTACTGTTGACTGTGCGCAGGCCACCCGGAACGACATACTCCGCAAGCTGAGTATTTCCGTTGATGCTGTAGGCGAAGAAGTCGCCGCCCCCTTCGCCGATCGCTCCCGCCTCCGACCCACTGAATGGCACAGCGAGCCGCAGGCTGACGCCGTGATGATATTCGTGGAGAACGATGTCAAAGTCGTAGTCGCCGTCGATGTCGGGCACGCCGTCGAGATCCAGGTCCTCGCCGAAACAGCTGTGGCTGTCCCAGAGAAACATGTTGATCCTCGGGCTCGTGCCGTCTGGAGCGTTCACGTAGTTGGCGTTGTTCCGGCCGTCGGCGCGGGCGTTTCCCCTGACAGGATCGCCGCCAAGGCCGCCCCGGTTGAAGTTGTCCACCTGGAAGTTGCCAGCGGCCTCGTCGAAGCCGAGCGCGTAGAAGAAATCATGCGCGAAGTTCAGCGCGAAAAAGAGCGCGGTCTCGGCCGAGTCGGGTGAGTTGAACGCGAAATCGAAGTTCCACTTCGTGCCATCGAATGTTCCCATTGCGCCTTCATTCGGGACAGCACCGCGAAAGACGTGCGCGTTGTTGCCCGAGAGGCGGCCGGTATCGGATAGCACCGTTGCTGGATCGCGGAACGGCGCATTCAGGCTGCGGACGAAATAGTTGGACGGCGGCGGACAGCCGGTGCCATTTTGCCCGACGGGGATCGGATCAAGCCGCCGCGGATCGAGCGCGTTCATGGCCGCCGACTGCATGATGCGGCCTGTGCCATCGATGAAGTGGACGCGGTTCTGCCGCAAGAGCACTTCGCCAGTTCCGGCGTCAACGAGCACGTCGTACAGTTCCGAATCGCTGTCCGGCTCCACGGTGACATGCCAGGCCAGTCGCAGCACTCCATCGACTGGGAACCATGTGAGCGATGCGGTCAGATCGCGTCGGAACTGACCGCGGGCGAACACTGCCGCGCCGTTCGCGTTGCCGATCTGCGTCGGCGTGAACAAAATATCTGGACGAACGTTCTTTGCTGCGGCGGAGATCGCCTGTTCGACGCCGAACTGTCCGCCGCGTTGCCGGCCGGCGATCCGTCCCGCGCTCGACGTCACACGCACGATGTCGCCGCTGCGGTCGACATGGATCGTGACCACCGCATCGTACACAGACACGCCGTCGACGAGTTGCGCGAACGCTACCGTCCGAAGCCCATTCGATTGCGTGAAGTAGTCGCGCTGCAGTTCGAGAGATGCAAGATCTCCGTCGTCGAGTCCGAGTCGAGTTGCGAGCGAGGCGACGACGTTCCGCAAAGCCGGGGCGGGAGCGGTCGGCCGGACCGATACGCCAGGCCGTTCCAGGAGTCGGATGCCACCGGTAAATGGATGCACGCGGGCTCGCCTCGGACCTGCTTGCGAGGAGCGAGCGATCTCCGCTTGTGCTTGTGGTGAAGGAAGCTGCGGCGGCCGTCCGTCGCGAATATCGAAATCGGGAAGCGCGCGATCGGCAGGTGCCTGCGGGCGCACGGCGGTCACCGGGGAGACCAGGCCAATGGCGGCGAACGCGACAGTCGCGCAGGCCAGTCGCAGAGCGGACGGCATCACGATCCTCCTAAGGAACGGACAAGCCCGTGCCAGTTCTGCGCCAGCTCTATGGCCGTCGCTTCAATAACTTACGAGGGACTGTGCGGCCTGCGGTGACACTTTCGTCTACCCAGGCACGGAAGTCGTTTATTACGACGAGGGGGCTTCGCCCCTCGGGTCTAGCGGGGCGGCTCGGCGATCAGCGATGTAATGTCAGCTTCGAACTGCCGCTGATCAACGACGCCGGGGTGAGTTAGTGCGACGCGACCCTGGCGATCGATGAGCAGCGTCACCGGCAGGCTGTCCGGCAGTCTGAATCGTTTCTCGAGCACATCGAAGTCGCCCAGGACGATGGGATACGTGATCGGATGATCGGCAAGATAGGGCTTGAGCGTTTTCCATCCTTCTTTATCGACGGAAACGCCGATTGTCGATAAGCCCTTGCTGGCGTATTTCCTGTCGAACTCCATGAACCACGGGATCTCGAGCTTGCAGCCGGTGCACCATGTGGCCCAGAAGTCGAGAAGGACGACGCGCCCCTTGTAGTCGGACAGTTGATGCCTCTTCCCGGCAGCATCCTTCAACGATAGCGCGGGGGCAGGCTTTCGCGAGCCGGCCGCCACGATGTCTGCTGATGTGGTCCTCGCGGGTGACGCAGATGGTGCAGCGACGAGCAGCGCGCAGCCGGCGAGCACACTGAGGAAAACAGATCGAACGTGAGGGCGCATCGGTCGTTCCTTTCGGCTATGCAATAGCTGCTGGTGTCGTCAACCCGGAACGCGACCGGTTTATTCCGGGAACGGATCCACCAGCGCAGGGGCGTCCAAGAGGTACTTGCGTCCGATCATCCAGCCGAAAACGCACGGCCCATCAGCGCCCGTCCTGGCCGCGCTCCCGTGTGCTTGCCTGCATCAATGACGACCACGCCGTTGACGATGGTGTAGGGAATGCCGACTGGATAAGACTTCGGCTTCTCGAAGGAATTGGTCTCGCGCACGGCGGCTGGATCGAAGACGACGATGTCGGCAGCGAAGCCCTCGCGGATCTGGCCCCGATCGCGCAAGCCGAGAATCTGCGCCGGCAGAGTCGTCATCTTGCGAACGGCATCTTCGAGGGTCAGCACCTTCTGATCGCGAACGTAGTAGCCCAGCACGCGCGGGTTGGTGGAGTAGCTGCGCGGATGCGGCAGGCCGTCGGCGTCGAGATTGATCGCCGACCCGTCGCTCGCGATCGACACCCACGGCTGCTTCATCACGAGCCGGACATCGTCTTCCGACATCGTGTGGAACATGCCCGTGATCGTTCCACCTTCGTCGGACATCAACGCGATGCACGTGTCGGCGGGGTCTTCGTCGCCGCGAACCTTCGCAATCTCCGCGATCCGCATGCCTTCGTACTTCTTGTTCTCAGGTTTGCGCGCACGCCCGAGCACGATCCCGTCCCAGCCGCCGTGCTCCATCACCCAGGTCCGAAAGTCTTTGTCTTCCTTGATCTTTCTGCGCATCGCCGGATCGCGCAGGATTTCAGCGAATTTCTGAGGACCACCTTCACGGGCCCAGACCGGGAAGAAGGCGCTCCAGCCATGCTGCATGGCGGTGTACGGATACTGATTGGCGGTGACGTCGAGGCCGCGCGCTCTCGCCGCCTCGATCTTGTCGACGTAGCGACCGACGGTGCCCCAGTTCGGCTTGCCACGGATCTTCAAGTGGAAAATGTGAACCGGAATCTTCGCTTCGTCGGCGACGCGAATCGCAAAGTCGATCTCCCTGTCCTGCTCCATCCCTTCGCTTCCGATGTGCGAGGCGTAGATGCCGCCGAGCGACGCGACGACTTTCGCAACCTCGATCACCTCGTTGGGATACTCGGGGCCGCCGCTCTCGAACCGGGTGACGAGCCCCCAGGCCCCTTCGTGCATCGAGCGCGCCGCCAGCTGCTTCATTCGCTCGAGTTCGGCCGGCGTCACTGGACCAGGGTTGTAGCCCTTCACCACGAGACGGATCTGCTGGAACGACACCTCGGAGATCACGTTCATCGAGATGCCCTTCGCCTTGAGCGCGTTCCAGTAACCGGTGAAGTCCGTCCACGAGCCTTTCGCGTCGGGGAGGCCGTCGCGCGGCGCGACGCTTGTGCTCTCGCCGATGACGTCAATCGTCACCCCTTCGCGCACCTTGCTCTCTGCATTCCCGTCGTCGAGCAGCGGTTGGTCGGAATGGGTGTGCATGTCGATGAAGCCCGGCGCCACGACGAGACCGCGGGCATCGATCTCGCGTCGAGCTTTCGCACTTGCGAGAGTACCGACGGCGGCAATGCGATCGCCGCGGACGCCGACGTCGGCGGCGATCCACGGATTCCCGGTGCCGTCAACGACGTGTCCGCCGCGGATGATCAGGTCAAACGCGGGCTCTTGAGCATGCAGCCAGACGAAGCTGGCGGCCGCCATGGCTATAACTGCAAGACCGACGCGGCGCGTGGGCATGGAACTCCTCCAAGGTTGCCGGTGCCGCCGTCATTATGACGTTGTTCTGGGTTGGAGTTGAGAGGTGCGAGCTGCCGGTTGCCAGTTACCAGTATCCAGTTTCCAGTTTCCAGTTACCAGTCTCCAGTTTCCAGTCTCCAGTCTCCAGCTTCCAGTTTCCAGTTTTGTTTCTCTTACTGGGAACTGGGAACTGGGAACTGGAGACTGGAGACTGGAGACTGGAAGCTGGCCCCTATTGCGCCGGCTTCTTGGCTTTGGTCTTCAGCTTCGACGCGGTGGCGGTGGTAGTGGGCGAGGGCGAATTGCTGGCCATGGTCGTCGACGCCGATGTCGTGTTCTGAGACGGCTGCTCGCTTTCGGTAATCATTCCGCGCGCGTCGTACTCCGCCCGCTGTGCCTCGATCGTCGGACTCGCCGTCAGTGGACGCACTGCTTGAATCGCTTGTCCCAGACTCATCTTGCCGTCGATCAGCTTCGCCTTCAGATCGGCGAATGACACCTGAAGGTTATTCGACACATTCACGGCCGCCACGAACTGATTGAGATTGGCAAACCCGTCGGCGGCTTTGATCA
>JBPYFA010000151.1:0-3341 GCA_051986585.1 Vicinamibacterales bacterium
GCGCAGTCTTGATCGTGAACTCTTTCGGATCCACGCCCGCGTGCACCTCTTCCCACGTCAACGGTGTGGAGACGCCGGCGAAATCGCTGGCGCGCGCGCTGTAGGCTGTCGCCAGCGTCTTGCCGAGAATGTTCTGCAGGAAATCGACATACACTGTCCCGCGCGGCCGGGCACGCACGGTGCGTTCGACGGTGGCCACTTTCGGGTGCCGCGCAGCGACGATGGTCGCGACGATCTGGCAGAAGAGTTGACCGGATTGGTAGGACGTATCCGGTGGAAGCGGAACGTAGATGTGGAGTCCGCTCGAGCCTGACGTCTTTGGCACGGCAGGCACCTGCAGCGTTTCGAGCTCGTCGTGCACCCAGCGCGCGACGTCAAGCACCCGCGAAAACGGTGCGTCGTCGTCGGGATCGAGATCGATCGCGGCGTAGTCAGCGTCGAGCGGTGATTGAACGCGCGAGAACCACGGATCCTGCGAGATCGCGGCGATCTGCGTCATATAGAGGAGTGTGATCAGCGAGCCGCCAATGAAGCGCTGCTCGTCACCCTCGAGGATTGGATCGATGCCGCCGGCGATCGTCTCGATACGGACGCCCTGCGGCGGCTGTTCGAGGCGCTTCCGTTGCTGATAAAACGCCATCCCGCCGACGCCATTGGGAAAGCGTTTCATCACCAGCGGACGGTCGGCGACCGCTGGCAGAATCAACGACGAGACCTCCACGTAATAGCGCAGCAGGTCTCCCTTCGTGAGTCTTCCGCTTGGCCAGAACACTTTGGCCGGGTTCGTCACGCCCAGCTTCTGCCCGTCGGGCAACTCGATCGTGCCATCACGACGTGCATCCTCCAGGGCGCGGAGCTGATCGAGCACGTGCGACAGCGATGGGTCTACCGCGCCCGCGGTTCGCCGAGCCGGACGACGCGGAGTGGCCGAACGGGATCGAGACGCGTGCCTGGGGCTCGCCACTACCGGACTCTCGCGTCGAACATCGGCGGCTTTCTTATCATCACGCAATCCTAAATACACCGGATGCCTGAGCCTGTTGTCCGCGGTCCATTCCGTGAATCGCACTTGCGCCACGAGATCGGGCCGCACCCAATGGGCGGGCTCGTTCGTTTTCAGGCGTTCGGAGAACGGCGAATCTCGAACTTCACGTGCCTTCAGCAGCTTCCATACACGCTCGAGCTCCGCTTGATTGAATCCTGTCCCCGTGTGTCCGACATACGTCAGCCCACCACGCTTGTCGTCGTGCACGCCGAGCAGAAGCGCGCCGAAATATTGTCTCGTGTGACGAGGCTCCGTCCATCCGCCGACGACGAACTCCTGTTCCTGAACCAGCTTCAACTTTCGCCACGCAGGACTCCGTCGGCCTGATTGATACGGTGCGGCAGCCTCCTTGACGATGAGTCCTTCCCAACCTTCTCCGCGCGCCCGTTGCTCCAGGGCGCGTCCATCGTCGGCCACCTGCTCGCTGATGCGGAGTGTGTCCGAAGTCCGGCCGTCGAGGACGGTCTCGAGCTGGCGACGACGGTCGCTGAGCGGCAGGCCACGGAGATCGTCGTCGCCATGGCGAAGAAGGTCGAACGCGATCATGGCGACCGGTTGCGCTTTGTCGATGTGCTCAACTTCACGCGCGCCCGTCAGGTGAATTCTTCCCTGAAGGCGTTGAAATCCGGCCGGTTGCCCCTTTTCGTCTAACGCGACGATTTCCGAGTCGATAAGCAGGGGAGCCTTGAGCTTCGAGCGCAGCTTGTCGAGCGCGTGAACTATTGAGGGAAACTGTGACGTCTTTTCGTTTCCGAGGCGCGACCACAGGCGGACATTGTCTTTTGGTCCAGCCGGGGGGACGTGGACCAGCGCGCGGATGCCGTCGTATTTCGGTTCGTAGAGCAGGCCGCGGCCGGTCAACGGCGGCTCGGCGAGCGTCGCCAGCATGGGGCGGACATTGGCTGGGTTTTCGCGCCATTTCATGGTTCAGGCTCAGGGCTGACGGTGGAAGTGGCAACGGCGCGACCGGCGTCTGAACGCGGGTACAAGCGGTCAGACCCCTGTCGCTCAGTTACACACTCTTGCACTCTAGGGTATGACGTTCGCAAGGCCCTCAGTCTTGAAGGCATCTTGACCGATAATCTCTACTGTCCATCTCACGGACAAAGGAGTAGCACGGAATGGCCGCCAGACCGACGTGGAAAGGGTTCATGAAGATCAGCCTCGTCAACATTCCGGTGCGGGTGTTCCCCGCCACCGACTCGGCGGCCACGATCAGCTTCAACCAGCTGCACGCGGAATGTCAGACGCGCATTCAGCAGAAGCGCTGGTGCCCGACCTGCCAGCGCGAGGTGCCGATCTCCGAAGTCGCCAAAGGCTACGAGTTCGAGAAGGGCCGCTACGTGGTGATGAACGAGGACGACATCGCCAAGGTGCGCCCCGAGTCGACGCGCGTGATCGATCTCGTGCAATTCACCGACGCCGTGAGCATCGACCCGATCTACTTCGAGCGGCCATACTACCTCGCACCAGACGGAGCGATGGCGACCGAGGCGTTCGCGGTAATGCGCGAGGGCATGAAGGGCAAAGCCGGCATTGGCAAACTCGCGCTCTACGGGCGCGAGTATCTCGTCGCCGTGCAGCCGCGCGAGAAGGGCATGGTGATGTACACGATGCGCCACACGAAGGAAGTGCGCAGCATGGACAACATCGAAGAGCTCGACAACGTGCCCGCGAAGATCAAGCCGGAAGAGATCAAGCTTGCCAAGCAGGTGATCGAGAATTTCGAAGCGGAGTTGAACCTCGAGGAGTTCCGCGACGAGTATCAGGAAGAACTGCAGCGGATCATCGACGCGAAGATTGCCGGCGAGGAAGTCGTCGCGACGGCGGAAGAAGCGCCGCCAAAGGTCGTGAACCTGATGGATGCGTTGCGCCAGAGCCTCGATCGCGTCAGCACCGGCAAGAAGAAAGCGGCCAAGGCGGAGATCGAAAAACCGGTGAAGGCGGCTCCGAAGAAGCGCGCGGCGCGTTGAGCCGCGCGCGCCGTCAATGCTGCGCGGTGTACTGTTCGAAGATCTGCTGGCGCACCCACTGCGCCGTCGATCCCTCGCCGCAGCGGATTCGCAAATGTCCGGGTTTTCCGGTGCCGTGGATCTCGACCCGCCATCCTGGAGGCTGTGTCTCGGGCGTCACCGTCACGACCGCACCCGCGACGCCAAGCTCCCGCAGCGTGGCATACGCAATCCGCTCGACGTCGCTCTGAGTCACCACTCTAGCCCCCGATGAGTATCTACAGGTGGGGAAACGCGCCGACCGGGATTCGAACGGCGGTGATTGGGTCTCTTTGATCGCCAGA
>JBPYFA010000152.1:0-11983 GCA_051986585.1 Vicinamibacterales bacterium
GATCAGATCGTCATCTTGACGTCACATTACCGGGATAACTTCGTGCTTTCGCACGACCTCCGTGAGTTCGATGTGCCGCTGCGTGCCGACGCACCGGTCAACATCGTGACTCCGCTGGGTCGCGTGACCGCCGAAGCGTCGGACTCCACCGCCCGCGTCACACTGCACCTCGCATCTGATGTGCAGAAGGAGTCGATTCACTTCTTTTACTATGCGGATGGACGGATCCAGCCGCTCGCGCGTCCCTAGACGCGAGCGAGAGCGTCGCTAGAAGATGACGTTCAGCTCGCCTACTTTCACGCCCACAACCGACGGATCATCGCCCACGGCGCCCTCACGTAGCCAGGTCGGAGAAATGGTGAGATCGATCCGTCGCGACGCCGTCAGGTTGCCGGCCGGTAGCACCACTCCGACCCGCTGCCACGCGGCGCCAATGGCGATGACCTCGTTGACCGGTCGCCCATCGAGGCGAACCTCGACGTGTTGAGGCCCGTTGGATGGGAGCGTGCCGCTCAGCGGGATTTCCACTCTACGGGCCCGTCCACTGACGTACACGGTCGCCTGAGGACCGGACCATCGGAAGCGCGTGCCATCACCGTCAGTGTTCCAATCCGACAGGCCGTAACTTACTCGCGTCGGATCAATCGTCGCGAGTTCCTGGTTCGCACGAAACGGCACGGAGGCAATCAAAACACCGCCGAGAATCCACGCGGCTGCTACCCGCAATCGCGACATGCGATCGAAGCGATCAGCCGCGACCAAGCGCTCGCCTTCTGCGATTGGCTGTTGGGACGCCGCGGCACGGCCCACCGCAAGGCCGAGCGCGATCCAGAAGACGTACGACACTTCGCGCAGCATGAGCGGGTTGCTGACGACGCTGGTGATGAGAAACGCGACGATTCCACTCACCAGCCCCGCGAGCTGGGGGTCGGAATCCTGTCGCAGCGCGCGCCAGATGCGTAAGCCCGCTGACACCAGAATCCAGAGAAAGAGGCTCAGGCCGACGAGACCCAATTCACCGGCAAAGCGCAGGAAGTCGTTGTGAGGGTTTCTGCGGCTCGACCATGCCGCGTCGAGCAGGGGCGACTTTATCGTCCCCGCAACAAGAAAAAACCGATCGATCCCGACGCCGAACAGCGGCCGCGTTTGGATCACGCGTAATCCGACGCGAAGGAGCTCACCCCGGACCGACAGTGAGGCCCGGGCCATCGCGCCGGCGATATCGTGTCCCACCATCCACTGGAAGGTGCCAATCATCACGACCACGGCAACAATTGCGACCGCGATCACACCGCGCATCGCGGTGGCGCGCGGTCGAACGACCGAAATGAACGCCAGGACGGCGACTCCCCCGAGGGCCGCAGCGATGACCGAGCGCGACCCCGTGAGATAGAGCGCGGCGAGCAGCGGCAGTGATACAACCACCCAACTGAAGCGACGTCCGGCCGCGGCAATAGCAAGTCCGAGTGCCGCCAGCCAGCACAACGAAAAATACGAACCGGCGGCGATGTAGTCAGGAATCTGGGGCGAGATTCGCAGCCCGTCGTAGGTGGCGCGCATTTGCGCCAGGCCCTGCGGATTACGCAGCAGGATTTCGCCTACTCGGACGACGCTCATCATCGCCAACCCGGCGCCGCCGATCGTCAGCATTCGGAGGCCGCGCACGAAGAACGCCGCATCCATCTGACACCATGCGGCGGTCATCACGAACAAGGCGAGCCCTTGCAGCATCGCCACCGTCGAGACGACCAACCAGAACTCTCCCGGCTTGACGAAGTAGTCGCGGCTGGCGAAATGCCAGAGCGCCTGCAAATAAGCGGATGAACTTCCCCACTGAATCTCGTAGACGCGAAGCCAGGACAGGGTGGACGCGACGGCGGCGATTGCGAACAGTACGACGGCTGCCGAGAGCGAGGCGCCGATCGCGGCGCGAAAACGGGAGCCGGGCAATATCGCGTGGAGCACGAATCCAGCCAGCGACATCGCCACGAGCACGTCCGTCACCCGCAGGAGCGGAAGCCCTGCCAAATGAGAGAGGATGATCCCGAAGCCGAGAAGAGCGGCCGTAGCGAGCAGAGCGTCAGCCGGACGAACGAGCGCGAGAACGCAGAATCCCGCAAATGTCGTTCGGACCCACCAGCTCGCGTCCGGCAGCAAGAAGACCGAAACGACCACAATCGCCAGCAAGGCGAGAAGACCGATCGATCCGGCGAGCACCGCGAGATCGCGAACCCGAATCCAGCGAACGCGTCGCAAGTCCACTACGATACCATCCCAACATGATCCGCCGAGTCGCGGCTTCGCTTCCGCTCATGCTGGTATTCCTCGCAGTCGCGTACGGCGGTCTGCTACGTGTTGAGGTGTTGGTCGACAGATACGGCACGCTGGATCACCCGGCGTGGGCGCGGGTCCTCACGCAAAAGCTCGCACCGCTCGTCCGGCCTCTGCATCCGTCCCGCTTTCGCTGGTATCGGGTCGATCAGCCATATGTCGGCGGCGACCCAATCAATTACATCAAGTACGCGCGGGAGATGCGCAGTTTCTACCAGGCGCACGTTCGTGAACCAGTCTTCCTCGCCCTCACGCGCGTATATCTGTGGCTGCTTGCGGACCAGGACGTGGCGGTGAGCTTCGCATCGATGACCGGTTCACTGCTGACGGTCGTGGCCGTCTATCTGCTCGGAACCCTCCTGGTCTCGCGTGCCGCCGGCGTCATCCTCTCGTTCATCGTCGCCATGGAATACGAGCTGATCTCGTGGGCGGTCGATGGCTGGCGCGACGACGTGTTCATGGCGACCGTCACGTTTTCCGCCTGGGCGTTCGTCCGATGTCAGCGCGAGCCATCGCGGAAGAACGCGATCGTCCTCGGCGTCGCGACGGCCGCCGCGTGTCTTACTCGAATAACGGCATTGTCGTTTGCGGTGCCGGCATTCGCGTGGCTGATCCTCGATCACGGCGGGGGAAGCCGTTCCGAACGAGCGCGGATGGCAACGGCCGCGGCACTTCTCTGCGCGGTAATCGTCGGCCCTTACCTCGTCAATTGCGCCATGGCGACGGGAGATCCGCTCTACGCAATCAACTACCACACCGGGTATTACCGGGCCGGCGAAGGACTTCCGGCCGACAAGCCGATGAGTGCGGCCGCCTACGTTGCCGAGAAGATTCGTGCCCGCCCAGTGGCCGCAATCGACACGGCGATCACCGGCTTGTTCGTGCAGCCGTTCACCGTCAAGTGGACTGGACTCGACGGTTGGATGCAGGGGACAAGAACCATCCTGTGGTGGCTCTCGATCGCCGGCCTGTTGCGTTGGATCTTCCTGCCTGAAGGCAGGCTGATGCTGGTGATCCTCGTTGGATCGCTCGTCCCGTACGCGTTGACATGGAACGTCGCGGGAGGCAGCGAGTGGCGCTTCACGATGCACGCGTACCCGCTTTATCTGGCGGCCGCGATGTCAGGCGCCGCTTTCTGTTATCAACTCGCGATTGGACTTTGGCAGCGTCTCCGATCCCGTGGCCTCTCGATTCCGCGGACGCAAGTCCTGCGCTGGCTCGCCGTCGCTACCGGGATCGCGATCGCGACGATCGCATACCTCGCGCTGCCGTGGTTTGTCGTCCGTGAGGCGATTGCGGCCGGCAGCGACGTGAGTGTCCAGGCTGGCGGCCGAGACACCCCGTTTTTCGGGGGTGGCTGGTCAAACGCCTACATCGATGGGCTGACGTTTCGAGTTTCGACGGCGGACCAGGCCGTGGTTCGTATCCCGTTGACATCCCGGAGACCTTATCAGCTCGTGTTGCGACTGGATCCCGTCGCTCCCGAGCAACAACATCGTGCCGTGGTACTCCTGAACCGGCAGCTGCTCGCGACATTGATCCTCACCTGGAACCCCGATCGCGTTGGGTCATACCCTCTCCAACTGCCGGCCGACAAGGTTCGCGTCGGCATGAACGAGCTCACGATCGTTCCCGACCGGCTGGTCCCCGCCGCATCGGCCGGCGCGCGCTACACCTTCCGAGATGCAGACGATCTGCTGGGCGTCAGGTTGTGGTACGTGCGCGTCCTCGCACCTTCCTAGCCTGGGTCTGACGCGCTCGCACAGCTCGCTGCCGGATCAACGCGGTCAGATCGGTGATGGGCGTGACGGCCCCCGGGAGGCGGCCTCGCGCGACATCAGCGACCACCAAAGCGCACCGGCAGCGATCGCGATCGTGACGATTGAGAAGAGCGGCGCAATCGATTGTTTCGTCTCCACGAGAATGGCGGAAACGACGCCGAGTACTCCGAGCGCGGCATATACCAGCGTTACACGACGATGGGAACAACCAGTGAGCACGAGCCGCTGGTAAATGTGTGACCGGTGAGCAGACAGAATGTTTTCGAAGCGGCTGGCGCGCCGGAGCAGGGTAAACCCAGTGTCGAACAGAAACGGCCACATCAGGAGAACCCCGCACCACAGGAACGAGACTCGGCCTGTCGGCGCCAGAAGCGGCAGCGACGCGAACAGGAATCCCAAAAAACCACTGCCCGCATCGCCCATGAACACCTTGGCCGGTTGCCAGTTGTGCAGCAGAAACCCGCAACTCGCGGCGGCGATCAGGAGACTCAGCGCGGCGATGTCGCGCGATCCAGCCAGCGACGCCACGATGGTCCAGCCAATGCCTGCGATGAGTGCCTGCGCACCGGCGATGCCGTCGATGCCGTCCATGAAGTTATAGGCATTGGTCAGCAGCCCGATCCAGAAAATGGTGACCAGCATCGCGCCCCAACCGTTCGGAGCGAGCCATGCGAGCGGTAAGGGACCGACGATCGCCACGACGGTTGCCGCCACGGCTGCCTGTACGAGTAACCGCGCGAGCGCCGACAAGGTCAAGAAATCGTCCGCGAGCCCGAGCGCGGCAATCGCGAATGCGCCCGCCAGCACGATCGCTGCCCCGTGGCCAACGCCAGCTCCTGCGATTTGAAACAGGGCGAGACCGGCGCCGAAACTGGTCACGAGTGCGACGCCGCCGATGCGCGGCGTCGCAACCACGTGCGAGCTTCGTTCGTTCGGGATATCGAGGAAATTGCGCCGGCGCGCCCATCCTGCCAGGAGCGGCGTCAGTATTCCGGCAAGCACAAGGGTCACGATCGCAGCAACGAACATCACGAGGACGGCCTCGTCTCGTTGCGCTTCATTTCCGCCACGGTGGCTTTCCACCCATCGAGCAACCCGGTCTGAGGCCGAAAGCCAAGCTCGCGCTGGATCCTCGTGCCGTCCACCGCGACCTCTTCCAAGTACTTGTCCAGCATCGACGGCAACCGTCGATCGACGATTGAGGCAGCGCGCAGCGCCGCACGAACCGGCGCGATCGGGGCGTGCCACCGCGGCGGACGACGGCCGAGGGCAGCGCAGATCGCGGTGATGATCTCGCGCACTTGATGCGGCTGGCCGTCGGTCACGTTATAGATCCGACCAGCCGCATCGGCGTGCGTGGCGGCCAGCGCCGTCGCGGCGGCGAGATCGTCCTCGAAGACGAGCGTGCGCAGGTTGTCGCCGGCCCCAATCGGCACGAAGCGGCGGCGAGCCAGTGCGTCAACGAGGCGCAGGTAATTGCCCTTCACCCGGGGACCGTATACGGCGGCCGCGCGAAGCACGGTCGCCAGAGGACGATCGTCCAGGCCACGAAAACTCAGAGCCACCTGTTCGGCCGCGAGCTTGGTTTCCGCGTAAAAGGTGTCCGGGTGCGTCGGCGAATCTTCATTGAGCAGACCTCGCCGTTGATTTCCGTATACCGCAATCGTGCTCAGGAAGACGACACGGGAGACCCCTTCGGCTTTCGCTGCCTCGAGAACCGCCGTGGTGCCGCCAAGATTCACTCGCTCGTACTCAGGTCGGGCACTGGCGGGAGGATTGACCATGTGCAGGAGTGCAGCGAGATGCACGATGACGTTCACACCAGCCGCGGCGCGCCGGACTTGGGCTGCTTCACAAACGTCACCGACGAACGGCGTCACCGGCACCCGAAACAGGCCGGGCGCAGCCGGATGCCGGGACAGCGTTCGAACGTCGAAGGACGAGCCAAGCGCGTCGACCACTCGCGGACCAATGGCTCCGGTCGCGCCAGTGATCAAGCAAACGTGACGGGTCGTGATCGCGGCCTCCGTCAGTGCGGCTCGCTGACAAAGTGTTTCTGCACGGAGGGCGGCAGATAGGTGGGAAGCAACTGCGCAAGGGCGGCCTCGACCTGCAAGCGCGTTCCTGAGCGGGCCGCGGCGAGAAGGCCATCGATCGATCGCAGCATCTCCGCCGAATCCAGATCATCTTCTTCTCTTACGAGCAGCACTTCCGGATGAGACGTCGGCTCGACCACGGCACCAGCCTCCCACAACGCTTCTTCCATCTTCTCCCCCGGTCGGAGGCCGGTAAACACAATGGGGATGTCAGTCGCATTCAGCCCGGACAGCCGAACGAGATCGCGCGCCAATTGCACAATCGGAACTGGCTCGCCCATGTCGAGGACGAACAACTCGCCCCCTTTCGACAGTCCGCCAGCCTGCAGCACGAGGTGCACCGCCTCGGGGATGGTCATGAAGAACCGAGTCACGTCGGGATGCGTGATCGTGATCGGCCCGCCGCGTTCGATCTGGCGATTGAAGATCGGCACGACACTGCCGCGACTGCCGAGCACGTTGCCGAAGCGCACGACCGAAAATGCGCGTCCCGCTCGTCGGGCGCCGTCGCGAACCACGATCTCGGCCAATCGCTTCGACGCGCCCATGACACTCGAGGGCGCGACCGCCTTGTCGGTTGAAATCATCACCAGCCGCTCGACTCCGGTGGCGAGGCACGCCTCGACGACATTGCTCGTGCCGACGATGTTGTTGGTGATGGCTTCTTCGGGATTGTCTTCCATCAACGGCACATGCTTGTGCGCAGCGGCATGGAACACGATGTGCGGGCGCACCCGTTCGAAGCTGGCGCGCAAACGTCCGCTGTCCCGAACGTCGGCGATGAAGGCCTGAATCCCGAGTCCGGGAAACTGCTCGCGCAGTCGGGCCTGCGCTTCGAAGATGCTGTTTTCACCGTGGCCAAGCAGCAGCAATAACGAGGGATTGGCGAGCGCAATCTGCCGGCAGAGCTCTTGACCAATCGACCCGCCGGCTCCGGTCACAATCACCCGCTTCTGGGTCAAGTACAAGCTCGTCTCAGGGCTGGTGGTGATTTGCTCGCGGCGGAGCAGGTCGGAAATTTCGACCTGGCGCAGCCGCGAGACGGTCAGCTGCCCGTCGAGCAGCTCGAAGACCCCGGGAACGATCCGCGAGGGGGTGTCGGCCTCGCGGCACGTATCAGCGAGCGCCCGCACGACATGTCCGGCCACCTTGGGCATCGCGATAATCACTTCCGCGATCTGATGCTGCTCGATCGCGCTCGCGAGCGCGGTCGTGCGACCAATCACCGGCACACCGTGGACACGTTTCCCGACCTTCGACCGATCGTCGTCGAGAAACGCGATCGGGCTCATCAAGAGCTGGGGATTGCGGCGCATCTCGCGGACGACCATCGTCCCCGCATCGCCTGCGCCGACGATCAGAACGCGTCGGGCCTCACCGCTCGGGACGACCACCCCAGAGCGGCTTTCCGCGGCAAGGCGAACCGCCATCCGAACACCGCCGGCCGCGCATAGAGTGAGCAGCCAGTCGATGAAAACAATCGCCCGCGAGAACTCGGCAAGCGCACCCGAAAGCACCCCGGCCACCACAAACACCGACATCGCCGCGGAGGCCACCGACACCGCCGTCAGGACGGCGATCAGATCGCGAACACTGGCATAGCGCCAGATGCGCGCGTACATACCCAGGCCGAGAAATACGACCGGCTTGATCAGCACCGCGGCGATCAAATACGGCAGAAATTCCGGGCGGCTGTGGGGCACATACCAGTCGAAGCGCAGCGCGAAAGCGCCGTAGGCCGCCATTGCCACGATCGGAACGTCACACAACAGAAGATAACGATTGCGCATAGCGAGTCGCGTGTGCCGCTTCGGCGTGTCGGAGGCGCCGCCGGGCACCGCACCAGGTTAATCGTAAGTGATAAAGGTCACATTGACACTGCTATACTTTCGACCGTCAAGCAGACAATCGGCGTGCTCACACACCAAGCCCACCTAACCGAGATCTCGACAGTTGTGCTGTCGAGCGCCTCCGACGCGTAATGCTCCAGTCAGCGTCGGAGCGACTTGTTGGCGTCGCCGTAGCCGTCCTTGTCGCCAACCTCCTGTGGGTGGGAATTCTTCCCAGTCGGTCCGGACAACTCGTCGCTGCACTCGGCGCGTCAATTGCGCTGGCGGTGATCGTTGGGTGGTGGAGATCGCAGGCGATTCGCGACAGCATTCTGGCGAATCCTCCTGGATTTGTGAGCCAGCCTGGACGGCCTTTGGCCGTCGTCGCTCCGTTCGTTCTCCCCGCGTTCGTTCTTCACGCCGTGCCAGTGCTTGCCTTCTGGCGGCTCGATGGACGCTCGGTCCTGCTCGTCGCCTGGCTGATCTCGATCGTGCTCGCGATTGCTTTCGAACCCGATCGATCCGAAGCAGCAAGCCGACCAGCCGTCCGCGTTCTGTTGGTGCTCTTTCTGTTCTTTTCGGCAGGCGTCTGGCTCGCCATCGTCATGGACACCGGCATTCCTGCGCTCATGATGCAGATCGACCGGCGGGGTGAACGAATCTGTCAGATGGACCTGTTCACGACATTTGCGACGGTCTGGCAGACGAACCCGGCTTCAGAACATCTCTTTCTTGCCTGGAGGAGCCAGGACGACTTCCAGCATCAACGGGTCTATGCCAACCATGGCCATCCATTTCTTTTGTCCATGTATGGATGGGTACGTGTTGCGCAAAGGCTCGGTCACCTGAGATTGTGGCAGGCTTCGAACACGACGATTCTGCTTCCCATCTTCGTCCTGATCGCGGCCTTCATCACTCTGGTCGCGCGCAGCGGCAGCCTCAGACACCGAACGCGTCTCGGTCATCTGTTGCCGGTGTTTCTGGCGACGGGCATCCTGCTCACGACCTGGCGGCTCTGGATCGATCTCATTCGCTTCGACAGCGACAATCCGTACCCGCTGCTCGCCGGGATCCTTGTCCTGCTCTACGCGCTTCTGTTGCCGCCGGTTCGGACCGGAGCCGCGGCAACGGTCGCGGCCGTATTTGCCGCGCTCAGTCCGACGATCACGCCGCTGATGGTCCTGCCGCTGTTATGCCTGTTCGGACAGAGTGGCCAGGACGCCCGCGACCTGCTCCGGCGAAACAAATCGGTCATCGTGATCGCTCTCGCGGCGATTGTGGCTGGCGCCGCCAGTTATCTCGAAGTTCGGGCCGTGATTCGCTGGTACGGTTATCAGCCGCTACAGAGCTCGCTGATCTTCAGGTCGGGTCTGGACGGCGACACCAGATACTTCAGCGGCCTGCTTCAGGCGGCAGCCGCTCCGTGCCCAACGCTTTGCTGCTATGCTCGCTCCCTCTCCGACTTACTGGTGCCAGCCGTCATTCCGCTTGCGGTGCTTGGTCCACTCGTCTGGTGGTGGTCGCCGTCACAGGGCCGCGCGGTCGGCCGCGTATTCCTGTTTCTGGTCACGCCATACCTGATGTCGCTGATCTTCTTTCCGCAGTCCGTGTCGATACACCCTTACCTCTACGACCATTGGTTAATCATTCCAGCCGTCGTATCGGGAATGATGGCGATGTTGAGCCCGGCGGTGGACGAACGGCTGAATGGAGCCGCGCTCCTGTGTTTTCTACTATTCGCCGCCGCCATTCTGATGTCGAATCTGCTGGGTGTCACTCAGGGGATGGTGCGCGCGATTGCATTTTTCACGAGCTAGGGGCCGGCCGCGGAGAGACGCAACCGAGCCCGCGCGCGACCAGATCTGCAACGCGATCGACGTCGTCCTGACCCATCCCGATCCACAGCGGTAATCGAATCAGACGTTCGGCCGTGTCATTCGTGTGACTCATCGAGCCAACCGCGCGGCCGAAGCGGCGCCCCGCAACCGACGAGTGCAGCGGCACGTAGTGGAACACAGCGTTGACGCCGTTCTCGTTGAGGTAGGCAAGCAGACGCGTGCGCGTGGCCAGATCCTGGACCAGGACGTAGAACATGTGGGCGTTGTGCTCGCATCCATCGGGAACGATCGGACGACGGACGACGGCAGCCCGCTCGAGATCGTCAAAGCGGTCATAGTACCAACTCCAGACCTCACGGCGCCGCCGTGTGATTTCATCAGCCTCCTGCAGCTGCGCCTGCAGGAACGCGGCGGTGAGCTCGCTCGGCAGGAATGACGACCCGAGGTCGACCCACGTATATTTGTCGACCTGGCCGCGCAGGAATCGGCTGCGGTCCGTCCCTTTTTCGCGAATGATCTCTGCGCGCTCCGCGAACCTGGCGTCGTTCACGAGCAGCGCTCCGCCCTCGCCAGCGAGAACGTTCTTGGTCTCGTGAAAACTGACCGCGGCGAGATTCCCGAGGCTGCCCGCCGGACGGCCGTGATACACCGAGCCCAATGCTTGAGCGGCGTCCTCGATAATCGTCAGTGGTTCGACGCCCGACACCGCTGAGAGGCCATCCAGGTCGGCTGGAACGCCGGCATAGTGCACCGCGACGACGGCTCGCGTCCTCGCAGTCAGCGCCTCGGCAACCTTGTCGGCATCGATATTGAGCGTGTCCGGCCGGATGTCGATGAACACCGGGCGGGCGCCGCGCAGCACAAATGCGTTTGCCGTCGAGACGAACGTGAACGAGGGCATGATGACTTCGTCGCCGGGCTGCACGTCGATGAGAAGAGCAGCCATCTCGAGCGCGGCGGTGCACGAATGAGTGAGCAGCGCGCGACAAGCCCCGAGACGCTGTTCGAGCCAGGCTTGGCAGTCTCGTGTAAAGCGCCCATCCCCAGACAGGTGGAGGTTGTCGACCGCCACCCTCATGTTGTCGAACTCGCGGCCGGTCAGGTGTGGACGATTGAAAGGCAGGTAACGGCTCATACGGCAATCGGTCGGCGCCCAACAACGACGAGCGAGCTTCCGAAGGGTACGGATCCGCCCATCCACACCAGCAGTCGTTCGAGCGCGACGAGCCGCGCCAGGCCGATGTTGAGAAGCGTTGGCACTTTCAGCTCAGCGGCGGGATCGAACGCCGCCGGGCGACGAACCAAACGCGAGGCGATCACGAGCGGCAGAGTGAGAGCGAACAGCGACGTTCTCCGCAGGATCTCGAAACCGGCATCTGTGACTTTGCCTTCGAGATCGGATCGCACGTAGCGGCGCCGGTGACAACTGAAATCGTCGACCTCGCTCCACAACCACGGATGTTGCGGCACGGTGAGGATCACGCCGCCGCCGGGTTTGATGACGTTCTTGAGAGCACGCAGCGCTGCCCGGTCGTCGTCGATATGCTCGAGGACGTCAAGGGCGACCACCACATCGAATTCCGATTCATATGGAAGCGCAAATGCGTCAGCCGCGAAGAAGCTGATGCCGGGCATCTGACGTCGCGCCTCGACGAGCGTCGTCAACCGAACATCGGACCCCGCAAGGTCAAGCGCTGGATAACGCCGCCGGATTCCTTCAAGCACGAACCCGGTGCCACAGCCGACGTCGAGCAGCCGCTGCGCGGTCGGGAAATATCGCCGCAGCATCCAGAGGACGAGCTGCAGGCGGCCAAGGAACCAGAAGTGGCGAGCTTCCGCCGCGCGAATCTCGGCGTCAAGGTAAGTGGCGTCACTCGTCGGCTCTCCCCGCCCCGCCGCACCGAACATCGGAATGCCATCACGATCGATCGGCATTTCCTCGCACGAGGGACAGCGCCAATCGACGCCATCATAGCGATAGCCGCAGGCGAGGCAGATCTTCACGACAGCGTTGCCATGCCGATTCCGGTTCGCCCGTAGCCATTGCCGTTGTACAGCATCTGGAGAATACCCTCGGCCGCGAACACAACGGGGTACGTGATCATCTC
>JBPYFA010000153.1:0-6056 GCA_051986585.1 Vicinamibacterales bacterium
GGTCGGACCAGAGCACTTCGATGAAATGAAGCGATGGGATCTCGGCCTTCAGAAGGTCCTGTAACGGCTTGGAGTAGCCGGCCGTCTGATTGCCGACGCCGTGAATAATGATCACGGCGTTATTGACGCGGTCGGGTGCCCCGTCGCGCCGCGCAGGAGGCTCGTTATTGCCACCGCAGGCTGACGCGACGACGGAGACGAGCGCCATCCACAACACGAGGAGCGGTTTCAAAGCCGGATAATGGCCGACCGAACGGACCATGCCGTTACTCCTTTCGAGTAACGCCGAACATTGGTTCGAGGGTTGTCACCGTCCGTGCGGCGGGGTGCGATCGGAGGAACATCGACGCCGCTGTGCTCACTTCTTTGTCCCGACCCAGCTGTTTCAGGCAGCGAATCCACGCGAGAGTTCCTGCCGCCGCGAGGGATGGATCGGAGATTTCAGGAGCGCGCGCCAACTGATCGAGTGTGCGTTCGCACCCGTCCTTGCTGAACGTCTTGGTCGACGGATCGAATCGATCGCGACTGTCGGCAATCGCAAGCCCGACACGTGCATACGCTGCGAGGCCGCTCTGCGGGTATTGTTCCGTTATCGCCGCCAGCCGCTTGGAGCCTTGACCTTGTTCATCGCGGCCGGTCACCAGGAACCACGCAACCTCGCGGCTCATCATGATGTTTGCGGCCTGGCGGTCGGCCTCGGTCGGCGGCGGTGCGACGTTCACGTCGACCGGCTTGGATTCGAGCCTCGGCCCATCGACCGAATATTGCGCGCGAAAGACGTATCGTCCCGGCCGCGTCATCGTCCAGCCATCGGCGCTGGCGTAAATCGGCGCGAGCGCAGACAGGCGATCTCCCGGGGCGAGACGCCGAGCGGCTCTCCCCCTGGCTTCCCGCTTCGTGACCGGCCGGTACAACTGCTCCTTGCCGTCAGGCGGCTGAAACAGCAGCTGGAGAAAGCCGAATTCCGGTGATAGGAAATCGTCCACCTGCTGCTCGAGCGATGAGCAATTGACCAGCGACACGACGAGGCTGAGCGGTTCGCCAAGCAGCACCCGCTCTCTCGACGTTTGCAGCTCGAGGCAGAGCGTTGGTTTCTGAGCGCGGCTTTGCGTCTGCACTGCGGCAGTGGTGGGCGCCTGCTGGACAGTGATCGGGGGAGCCTCCGCGCGCGTCGGCGGCGGTTGCTGTCCACGCGTCGGCGCTTGCTGCGGTTGCGCAGGTACATTCTGCGCATCGGACGCGGGCGGTCTCGTTTCGCACGCGAGCAGGAACATCGCCGCAGCAAAAGGCAATACGTGCAGTACAGCGAGCACGCTATTTAGGGATTTCGCGCACAGGCTTGGCCGACTTCGGCGACGACTTGCCAGGCTCTTTGATCTCGTCGATGTACTCCTTGGCGGATTCCTGCCGCTGCATCTTCTGCGCTGTCTGCGTGCGAACACGGGCCGCTTCGGCGGTGCGGCCGTTTTCGTCGAGCGCGTCGGCGAGTTTCGCTTGTGCCTTCACGTTCGCCAGCGCCGGCACTGCTGTCGAATTGCGCACCGCGTCAAGGTGCTGCTTTGCTTCGTCGACGCGCGGCTGCGATTGTACTCCGGTGCTCGGATCGATCGTCGGGTTCAAGGCGGCGGTCCCCAGTGCGAGCCTCACCGCGGCAGCTTGTGGTGCCGTCGGAGCTTCCTCCACAACCTGCTTCAACTGGGCGGTCGCGTTCGTCAAGTGATCGCCGCCTCCGAGCACGAGATACAGTCCTTGCTGCGGCCCAACGATCAGCTCCTTGGCGCGTCGGGCTGAACTCGTCGTCGGTTCGGCAAGAAGGATCTTGAGCTCGTCGCTCTGAATGCGCGTGCCGTCATCCTTCATCGTCCCATCGACCGCGGGCGCTGGATAGTCGGCGCGGACGACGTACTCACCCGGTTCGGTGAAGACCCAGCCGTCGGCGCCGAAAAAGATCCGAGCCTCGTCGTGAATCGATTCGCCCGGCGGCAACGCACGAACCTGGACTCCCCTCGCCTCGGCGATGAGCACTGGTTGAAAGGGGTCGAAGTCTGTTTGCCCCGGCCGTTTGATCTCGAGGTTCAGGAACCGGTACTTCGGGTCGAGCAGTGGATAGACGGACTGATTGACAGTCCCGGAATTGTGCAGGCCAACCGTCAATACGATGGGTTCGCCGGCAACGTAGTTTTGCTTGGGCGCCTCGAGCTTGAGTTTCAGGGGATGCTGGTCGGGCGCAACGAGCTTCGATCGATCGCGCGTCGCCACCTTGCGTGAGGCCGCGTCGACTGATGCGGCCGGGCGGCGCGCGTTGGAACGATCGGGATCGACGACGCGAAACGATTCATTTGGCGATGGCGCATGGCGAGTGAGATGTTTTGCCGTGACCAAACCGAAGGCAATGTTGCTCAGGCCAGGCCAAACTTCACGTGAGGGATCGGTCTGGATATGCTCTTTGCTGTGGCTGCTGAGCGTCCACTGGACCGAGTCGGCCTGGCTGTAGCTCTCGATGGTCGCACCGTGGCGAAACGCTTCTCCTTCCCAGTCAGGGTGATGAAGGTTGAAGCAGTGCCCGAGCTCGTGTGCCATCGTAAGCAGCAGTTCGGGATCGAGGCCGCCGGACAGTGTGCTGTGCGGATCGGCGAACACCGCAAAGCCCTCGCGCGGACGGCCGTCCTTATCGTCGTCGCCGAAGTCGAACATGATGCCCAGCGTGTCGGGATCTTCGCGTTCCCTGGTGAGGACGAGCGCGTGCACGCGCATGACCCCGGGTGGCGGCGTGATCGAGCGAAACGCCGCCATCATGGCGTGGAGATCGGCCAGGCTCACCTCGTCCTGGCGCGGCAGGTCGCTCTGATCTTCGCGCACGTCGAGATCGATGCCGGCGTCGGCGTAGATGGATTTGAGCGACACCGTCTTGCCGTTGATCGTCTGTTGCAGCTTCACGGCTGGCGTTCCGGTCATCCGATCGATCTCGAGCATCACCTTGCGTCCGGCGGGCTGCCGCTGCTGCGGCGTCTGTTCCTTGGATCCGCCGCACGCCGAGTAGAGGAGCGCGATCGCCATCGCTGCCGACACGCCGAACACAAGGCTCCGCGGGCGCTTCATCATCATGGCTTCCTCGTTTGGCTCACGATCCGTTTCCCGTTTCCGGTTCTCGCAGAGATTCTTCCGCGCTCTGTGAGATGCTCCGCGTTCTCTGAGCGAAATACTCCAGGCGTTCGCGAGACTCAATGCGGGCAGCTCTCACCATCGGCGGGCGGACCGCTCGCGTACTTCACTCTCCAGATGCCGCGCCCCTGCGTCGCGACGAAGGCCGTCGACTGACCGCATTCCTTGTCGTAGTAGACGAAGTTCGGCCTCGGCACGACCGGGTTACTCGTGCTGCCGCTGTTGTCGGTCACCTTGGTCCACGTCGCGCCGCCGTCACGGGTCAGGAACAGGCCGGCATCACGGGAGCCGGCGATCATCGTGTTGGCGTCGTTCGGATCGAATGATGCCAGCGAGGGCTGCACATAGGGGGCGAAGTTCGTGAAGTCGATCGGACCGCGTCGAGTGCGCGCGCGGTAGGTGCCGCCTCCCGTCATCAACCCGTCAAGCATCGCATCGGGCGTCCAACTCGTTCCGCCATTCGTCGAACGGAACATCTTCGCGCCGGTAGAGGTGATCACAGAAACGAACAGACGGTTCGGATTGGCGCGGTCGACGCCGAGAATTCCGAACCCTCCGCCGGCAACCGGTGAACTGATCTGCTGCCAGGTGCCCGACGATGAAGTGCCGGTGAACTTGAAGAGGCGATCGGGCGAATATCCCTGGCATGCGCCGGCGAGCGCGTAGAACGTCGGGCTGGCCGCTGCCCCTGTTGCACGTATGCCGCAGACGTCAGACGGCGCCGATCCGAGCTGCGTCCACGACACGCTGCTCGCCGTGATGTTCGTCGTGATCGACACACGTCTGCCCGAACTCGTCTGTGTGATCAGCGCGTAGCTGTTTGGCCCGAAACGATCGAGCACGTCGATGAACTGCCAGCCAGGCACGTTCCCAGCCGGATAGCCGGAGATCTGGGTTCCTCCAGCCATCCCGGACGGGCTGATGAAGACCTGGTTCGCCCGTCCGCCGTCGAAGCAGCACACTGTGTAGACGACCTGGTTCGTCGTCCCGGCAACGTCGAATGAATCGCAGCAGTCGGTGTTCTGCCAGGTCGGCGACGCAGCGCCTGCGTTGGCGCTCGCATACGTCCCATCGTCTTGGTTGCCGAAGTAGAGCTCTTCTTTGTCGGCGCCGTCGACATGCACGCCGTTCATGCCGAATACCCAGAGGCCCCGCGGCGTTGTGTCCGGCTGTTGCCAGTGTGGTGTCTGGCATGTCGATGCCGTGGTCCGCGTGTTGAAGTACACGCCGCCGTCGGACGACATCAGCAGCGGGCACGCGACCGTTCCCTGCGCCGATTTGGAAAAGAGGACGTCCCCCATGTCGTCGTGCGCGCCGGCGTCCCTGGTAAACGCGCCGGCCCACGAGCTCGATGCGGGACATCGTGCACTCCCGCCTGGGGCAGGGGCAGTCGGCGTCACGCAGCTCGCTCGATGCAGGCTCGTATCGCCAAACCACAAATCGAAATTGCGCCCCGCGCGATCGTTGGTCAGGACGAAAGGAATCCGGCCCTGCTCGGATGGGTTCGTGAATTCCGTATTCCACGACCCTCCACCGTCGTCGGTTTCGAAGATAAGGGTGCCGGACACGGCAAACAGCACATGTGGTTCGTCAGGAGATGCGGCGATCGAACAGATGCCGGCAGGCAGGGGAGTGCCGTTGGCGCGTGCGGTCGTCCACGTCGCGCCGCCGTCGGTCGAACGTCGATGCCCGTCGTCGCCGCACAGGTCGATCGTGCCGCCGTGATGGACGACGACGTCCCAGACGTCGTTGGCGCCGTTGTTCGGCGTGGGATCGACGAACCGCCAGGTCGATCCCGCATCGGTGCTGATCGCGAGGCCGCAGTTTGTGCCGACGTAGACCTTGTTCGCGTTCTCCGGATCGAAGGCGATCCCGAACGCCGAGGGCTCTTCGCGCCGGTCGGCGGTGCGACAGAAGTTGTCCGGAGGCGTAGCCGATGCAGGATGCGTCCAGGTGGTGCCTCCGTTGGTGCTGACGTTGATCCCGGCGAGACTCTGGACGCGCCCGTCGTAGAACGACGTCGCAATCACGCGATTCGAGTCGGCCGGGCTGACCTCGACGTCCCAGGTGGCGGTTGGCAGGTGCGCGTCGAGCCGCGTCCACTTATGTCCTGCGTCGGTGCTCTTGTAGATGCCGCCCCATTCGCTCGCGGCGTAGAAAATCGAGTTCGACGCGCGACCGAGGCCGTTCACGCGGCCGCCCGACGCACCGTCCGGATCGCTCGCGTGCAGTGTCGACTGCGTCGGATTCACTTCAACGATTGAGACCTGTGCGTCGCCCGAGGTGCCCATCAGGAGCGCCAACACGCAAGTGCTCACGATGTACAGCAGCGACCGAGATGCGTCACGCATGGCTTGCCTCCTGGAGCGGGACGACTATTTGCCTCTTCTGTCGGACGGACACACGGGCGCGCGGCACATCACGACCTGCGTCTGGCCTGGTGTTGCCGATCGCACGCGCCAGTAGTAGTTCAGCCCCGGTCGTAGTCCCTGCACCTGCAGCACGACGTTTTCCTGGCCGGGCGGCGCTGGCGTGGCGAGGCGCATTGCCCCGGCGGGCTCCTGCGAGCTGGTCACCGCTCGCACCGACAGATCGCCGAGACCAGGCAACGCTTGTGCATTCGCACCGGGCTGTCCTGCCGGCGCAAAACGAGCCTGAGGATTCATCGACGGCAGGCGCACGAAGCGTCCGCGATCGAAGCCGTCCTCATTCACCGCCACCTCGACGTTTTGCTGGATCGCCGTCCGCCTGATCTCAGATGCCGACGGCTGATTGCCCACGACCCACTTGATCTCGGCGACCGGAGTGCCCGGTTGATCGGGAGCGCAATACGTCACGCAGACGAGATCCCCTGCCTGCTCGGATTGTGAGCCACCGGTCGTCGGAACGGACGC
>JBPYFA010000154.1:0-15115 GCA_051986585.1 Vicinamibacterales bacterium
GCGAGGCCTGCAGCAGAAGCTTGCGGTCTGCGCCGCCGAGCTTCGCGTCGACGAGCACCGGCACCTCCGCGGCGTCCCAGTCGTGCGTGTCGTGCGGCACGGCCTGGAACCCCCACGCCAGCTTACCGGTGTCCGGATTGACGGCCACGATGCTGCCGGTCCACTTGTTGTCACCGGGACGCGCCGGACCGTTCAGCACCGGCGTCGGGTTGCCGGTGCCGACGTAGAGCAGATTGAGCTCGGGATCGTAGGTGCCCGTCATCCACATCTGTCCGCCGGTGGCGCCGCCGCTGATCGAATCAGGCGTGCCCGGCGGCGGCGTGCTGTAGAAGATCCACTGCGTCTTGCCGGTCTCGGGATCGACCGATTTCAGCGTGCCCGGCAGGTTGTCGAAATCGCCGGAGACGCCGACCAACAGATGATTGCGGACGAGGAGCGGAGCGTTGGTCGACCAGAAACCCTTCTTGGCATCGGCAATGACGACGTCCCACTTGACCTTGCCGTCCTTCACGTCGAGCGCGACGAGGTGCGCGTCGGGAGTCGTGAGAAAAACAGTGTCCTTGTAGACCGCGGCGCCGCGGTGGCCGATGTGGAATCCCTGATTGGCTGGATACGTGTACCGCCAGAGTTGACGCCCGGTGCGCGCATCGAGCGCCCAGATGTTGTCCGGCATCGTGATGTACATCACACCGTCGACGAGAATTGGCGACGCCTTGATGCCCGCGTTCGAGCCGCTCTGGAAGGTCCAGGCCACGGTCAACTGATGCACGTTGTCGGGTGTGATCTGCGTCAGCCGGCTGTGCCGCCGGCCGGTGTAGTCGCCGTGATAGGTCGGCCAGCTGTCGGCCGGCGGCTTGAGCAGCATCGCGGGATCGAGCCCCCGCGGGCTCTGCGCGACGAGGAGTGCGCCGCCGCACGCCACCGGCAACATCAGCGCCGTCGAACGAACCAGGAAGCGTCGGAAAGTCATGGTCACCATTGCCTACTTCAGTGTCTGCAGATATGCGAGCACGTTGTGCAAATCCTCGTTGGTGTATTTCGCGAGCTGCGCGATGTGCGCATCGAGCGGGTTGTCGACCGTCACTTTCACCTTGCTGGTCGGCCACGAACGGTTGTAGCCAGCTTCGTCGGTGATCGCGATGTTGAACTCGTCGCGATAGGCCACCTTGCCTTTGATCGTCTCGCCTGACGGCAATTGGACCGTCGCCGTCGGCATCACCGGCGCAGCGCCGCCCCGGCCACGGCCGCCCGGATACAGCATCCGTTGAAACAGCTGCAGACCCTGAAGTCGGTTGGCGAGCCCCGCAAGATCGCCAGTCGGTGAATGGCACTTCGCGCAGCCACCCGCACCGTTAAAGTACTGCTGACCGGCTTGTGCGTTGCCGGTCTGGAGATCGGCGACATCGACCGTCCGCCGGTTCCCCTCGTTCGAGTCGGCCTTCGTTTTCGCGTCGTGGATGAAGGCGACGATGGCGGCGAGGTCCGCATCAGGAATGTTCTGGGGCGGCATTCCCTTATCGACGCGGCCCGTATGAACGAGCGGAATGATCTTGTCGCCGCGAACATCCTCAGCGACCAGCGTCGAGCGCGTCAGGTCCGGACCGGTCTCACCGCCCATGGCATCGCGGCCATGGCAGAACCCGCACGTGGCAGCGAACAGCACCTGGCCGCGCTGCACCAGATCGGCCGAATAGGTCTGCTCGGTGACGGTCTGCGGCGGTTTCTGGGATGCCGGACTCTGCTGTCCGCGTCCCCGGCCTTGCCCGCCCTGCGCACCCCGTCCACCGGCTGGAGCCGCGGGCTGCGGCGCCTGGGCACCGACGCCGATCACCAGGAGAATCGCAAACAGCAACGCGGCCGCGCTTCGCGCCGCGACTCGGAATCGAGGGGATGGTGAAGTCATAAGGTGGTTTTGTGAGTATATGCTACGCGGATGAAGCTCGTCGTGCTGTGTCTCGTCTCGGCAGCAATCGTCACGTCCCAATCAACCGGCGAGCAGGCGGCCCGATCAGGAGGACGCGGCGCGGCCCCGACAACGACGTTCAAACCGCTCGTCTCAAACGCCACGCCATCTCGGACGTGCGAGAGTCTGACGACGGTCTCGCTGGGCAACACCACAATCGAATCCGCATCGCTCGATCCCGGAGATGGCGCGATCGGTCCATCGTGCCGGGTGACCGCAGTCGTCACACATCCACCGGCTGGTGATCGCGTGCGGATCTTCCTGGCGTTTCCGATGAAAGACTGGAACGGACGCTTTCAGGGTGTCGGCGGTGGCGGATTCTCGGGCGGCAGTCCGATGGCGGTTCGGCAGCCCGCAGCTCAAGGGTTCGCTGCCGGCTCGACCGACACCGGCCATGAAGGCGGCAGCGGCAGCTTCGCGCTCGACGCGAATGGGCGCTTGAACTGGCAGTTGATTCGCGATAACGCCTACCTCGGCATCCACGAAATGACGGTCGTCGGCAAAGCGATGACGCAGGCGTTCTATGGCACCGCGCCTCAGCGCGCGTACTTCAATGGGTGCTCGACCGGCGGCCGACAAGGTTTGAGCGAAGCACAGCGTTACCCAGACGACTACGACGGCATCGTCGCCGGCGCTCCCGCGATCAATTGGACGAAGCTGCACCCGGAACAGCTGTGGGGATCGCTGGTCATGCTCGAAGCGAAGAATTTTCTGCCGATGTGCAAATTCAACGCGGCCACCGCTGCCGCGGTTTCGGCCTGCGACGAGATCGACGGCGTCAAGGATGGCGTCATCGATGACCCGGCCCGCTGCACCTACGACCCGAAGGCGCTGATCGGAACATCCAGCGGTGATTGCGGTGCTTTCACCGAGGCGGACGTCGACGTCATCAGAAAGATCTGGGACGGACCGAAGCGAAGCGATGGCGCCGCTCTGTGGTACGGCTTGCCGCGCGGTGCAGACTTCGGTGGCCTCAGCGGGACGCAAGGGAATCCGCCGACCGGCCGTCCTAATCCGATCACGCTCGAATGGTTCCGGTTCTTTCTGACCAACAATCCGCAATGGGACTGGACGACGATCACGCGCGGATCGTACGAGCAGCTGTGGGAGCAGTCGGTCGAGGAATTCAGCAGCGTCATTGCGACCGATAATCCCGACTTGAGCGCCTTTCGCGATCGCGGCGGCCGCATCGTGATGTGGCACGGACAAGCGGATCCGCTGATCTATCCCGGCGGATCGATCGATTACTACAAACGGGTCACGCAGCAGATGGGGGGTGCCGCGAAGACGACCGCGTTCTTTCGATTCTTTCTCGCGCCAGGTGTCGGCCACTGTGGCGGCGGTGCCGGGCCGGCTCCGACCGGTCAGCTGCAGGCCGTCACTGATTGGGTCGAGACCGGCAAGGCGCCCGACACGCTCCTGGCCGTCCGCCGCGACGGCGCCGTCAGCCGCTCGCGTCCGCTGTGCCAGTTTCCGATGAGCGCACGCTACAAGGGTCAGGGCAGCACCGACGAGGCCGTCAACTTCACGTGCGGGATGCAATAACCACCAAACATCCGAAACCAACGAAAAAGGTGCCTGCCCCTTCATCCGTAAGCTAACTGTGCATTTGAGAGTTATGAAACTGATCCCACCCTACGGCGTCCCAAAAGGTGTCTGGCTCCTTTACGACGAAGGTGCCAGCCACCTTTTCAGCTGCTGATATGCGAATCGCGCTGGCGCAGCTGAATCCGACGAGCGGTGACATCGAGGGCAACGCGGTCAAGATTCTCGAGGCGATCGCGTCGGCGAAGGCGGCCGGCGCCGATGTTGTGGTGACGCCGGAAATGGCGCTGCCGGGTTACTGCATCGGCGATCTGATCGAGGATGAGGAGTTCCTGCACGCGAACGAACGCGCGATGCGGCGGATTGCCGACAAGGCGCGCGGCATCACCGCGGTCGTCGGCTTCATCGATGTGAACGCGGCGGCGCGCAACGAGAGCGGCAGCATTCGCAAGCACAACGCCGCGGCGGTCGTCCGCGACGGCGAGGTCCTGCAGCGCGCGCACAAGACACTGCTGCCCAGCTACCGCTACTTCGACGACAAACGATTCTTCGCACCGGGCGAACGGCGCGAGCCGGTGACGGTTCCCAGCTCGCACGGGCCGGTTCGTCTCGGCGTGTCGATCTGCGAGGATCTCTGGGACGAGTTCTACCACATCAAGCCGCTGGCGGAACTCGTCACCAAGGGCGCCGACGTGCTCCTGAACCTGAACGCGTCGCCCTTTTGTCCCGGCAAGCGCCGCGAACGGGACGACATCATTCGCCGGCACCTCGCCGTGCTTCGGAAACCGCTCGCGTATGTCAACACGACGGGCGCCGCGGACAATGGCAAGAACATCATTCCGTTCGACGGCGAGAGCCTCGTCTACGACGCGTCAGGACGCCTGATCGCGATCGGCCGGCAATTCGAGGAACAACTGCTGATCGCCGACGTCAATGCGTCGAACGCCGCGCCAGAGCTCGAACTGCCCGGTGTCGACACCGACCGCGAAATGTACGACGGCCTGGTGATGGCGCTGCGGGACTACATGCGCAAGACTGGATTCGATCGCGCGGTCATCGCGGTGTCAGGCGGGATCGATTCGGCCCTGGCGCTCGCGATCGCAGTCGACGCGCTCGGTCCCGATCGCGTGTCGGCCTACAACATGCCATCGCGGTACAACACCGAGCTGACGCAATCGATCGCCGCCCGGCTGGCCAAGGCCTGCGGTGTGTTCTATGGCGTCATCCCGATCCAGGAGATCGACGAACACGTGAGGCGCGTGTTCGAATCGCACGCGCATCCAATCACGCGCGGGTTCACGGCCGAAAACCTGCACGCCCGCATTCGCGGTCTGCTGATGATGGCCGAGTCGAACGACACCGGTGCGCTGCTGATCTCCTGCGGCAACGAGACCGAGATCGCGCTCGGCTATGCGACGCTTTACGGCGACATGTGCGGTGGCGTCTCGCTGATTGGCGACCTGTCGAAGCTCGACGTCTACCGCCTGGCGCGCTACGTCAATGCGAAACACGGAACCGAGCGGATTCCGGAGGACGCGTTCCACATCAAACCCTCAGCGGAGCTCGCGGCCAATCAGTTCGATCCGTTCGACTACTGGGTGGTCTCCCCGATCGTCGGCGAACTGGTCGAGCGGCGCACGAGCCCGGCGGCACTCGTCCGGCAGTTCGAGCAGCACACACTCGACGCCGCGCGGTTCGTGCCCGACGCCGATGGGCGGACCGCCTACGACAAGCACACCGTCGAGACGTTCAGTGCGCTGGTCTACGATTGCTACCGTCGTCTGCGCCGTTCCGTCTACAAACGGCTCCAAGGCCCGCCCATCATCGTCGTAACCGAACGCGCCTTCGGGTTCGACCTGCGCGAAACCATCATCAATGAGTGGGAAGGATGACGATTTCGGATTGCGGATTGATGACTGCGGATTTCTGGATTGCGGATTGTTGATTGAGATTGCGGATTGTTGATTGAAATGCGGATTGTTGATTGAATCGCGGATTGCTGATTGAAATCGCGGATTGCTGCTTGGGATCACTCAATCGGCAATCACTAAATCGGCAATTCAATCGGCAATCCGCAATTCAATCAGCAATCGACAGTCTCAATCGTCAATCGACAATCACAAAATCGGCAATCTTCAATCCGCAGTCATCAATTCTTATTGGAACAGCAACTGGGCGAAGTCGTAGAGGTGCGGCCGCCAGAGGCGCCACTCGTGACGTCCCTGCGTCATTTTGAACGAGTGCTTGATGCCGTTCTTGGTCAGCACTTCGTCCAGCGCTTTGGTACCGTTCAGGGCGAAGTCTCCATCACCGGCTGCCAGCCAGATCAACTTCATCTGTTTGGCCGCCGCGGCGCCATTGCCGAAAAACTTCGGATACTGCTCTTCGACGTTCTGCGGCGCGCCTGCGCTCATGATGATGATGTAGCGAAACAGATCCGGCCGGCTGAACGCCGTGTTCACCGTCGCGGCACCGCCCGCTGACAGTCCACCGATCGCACGGTCCTCCGGTCTCGTCGAGGCGCGGAAGGTTTTTTCGACCGCGGGTACGAGGTCACCGATGAAGTCCTGCGCGAACGGCTGAAGTGAGGCAGGGCCGGTCGGTGCTGAAGGCGCGCCACCCGGACCCGCGGCACCGGGCGCACCGCGGCCCGGCCCTGGCGTGACGTTGCCGGCAGCGGCAATCCCTGGCGACATGCCGGCAGGCCCAATTCCCAGGCTGCCACCGCCGCGCGCAAGCGGCATCACCACGATCATGGGGACAGCCTTCTTCTCGGCGAGCAGGTTGTCCATGATGATGTTGGCGCGCCCGGTCATCACCCAGCCCGGATCGAGATCGCCACCGCCATGGAGCAGGTAAAACACCGGATACTTCGCCGAGGTCCGGTTGTAATCGGGTGGCGTGTAGACGTAGGCCTGCCGTGTCGCGCCGGTCGCCTTCGATTCGTACGTCATGATCTGCACGAGCCCATGCGGGACCGGTTTGGTGTCGTAATACTGCGCACCATCTCCGGGCACCTCGACTTGCGACGCGAGTCCGGTCGCCGACACCAGCTTCACCCACGGGTTGCGTGGATCGGTCGTGTTGACGCCGTCGATATTGAACGCATACGTGTAGACGTCTGGCGGCACCGGACCGAGCGTCGCGCTCCAGATACCGTCCTCGCCTTTCGTCATCGGCTTCGGATCGCTGCCGTTCAGAATCTCACCGGTTACGGTAATCTCGGTGGCCTTGGGCGCAAGCACTCGGAGCGTGACCGTGCGGTCCGCGTTGACTTGCGGGGAGACAACCTGCGGCCCTTGGGGACCTCGACCGCCGCCGCGACCGGCCTGTCCAGCGGGTGCAGCGGGGGCTCCGCCGCCCGCCTGCCCCAACGTTGTCGCGCTCCACAGGAGCGCCGCCATCAAGATCGAGAACGCTCGTCGCATAGATGCTCCTTGCTCGAGTGAGTCAACCGCAACGCGCCAGTATCGCCTGAACTACCCCCAAGTGGGCAACAAAGCAGCACTCAACCACCAGTCAGCATCAGAATTCAACAATCAGCACCGACGACAGTTGCTGTTGTATCCTGCAAGACGGCCATGCCGAAGGTGAGTGTTCGCGACCTGCACAAGCGGTACGACCAGGTGCAGGCCGCGCAAGGCGTCAGTTTCGACATCGAAGACGGCGAGATTTTCGGACTGCTCGGTCCGAATGGGTCGGGCAAGACGACCACGCTCGAGTGCGTGATCGGCTTGCGCCAACCCGACGCCGGGGCGATTGAGGTGTGCGGCATGGATGCCCGACGGCATCCAAAAGCCGTCAAGAACAAGATTGGGGCCGTCCTGCAAACGATAGCTCTGCAAGACAAGATCACGCCCCGAGAAGCCTTGACGTTGTTCGCGTCCTTTTATCGGGAGACGGCTTCGCCTTCCGCGCTCGTCGAGCGATTCGGACTATCCGAGAAGGCGGACGCCCCGTTCGATTCGCTGTCGGCCGGCCAGAAGCAGCGATTAGCCGTCGCGCTCGCGTTTGTGAACAATCCCGAGCTCATCTTTCTCGACGAGCCGACGACGGGATTGGATCCGCAGTCCCGCCGCGACCTGCATGCCGAAATCGCGCAGATGAAACGGGATGGCCACACGGTGCTGCTGACGACGCACAACATCGATGAAGCCGAACAGTTGTGCGACCGGATTGCGATCATCGATCACGGCCGCATCATCGCTGCCGGACTGCCTCGTGATCTGATCGCCGAGTCCTCGTCGTCGCAGGCGGTCATTCTGAAAACCAAGCCTCCGGTCGAGCGCGAATGGCTCACCGGCGTGCCAGGGGTTGAGGATCTGGCGATCCAGGATTCGACCGCGACCTTTCGGACGGCGACGCCGGCCGCAACATTGTCGGCAGCGATACAAGTGATCGCCACGCGCGACGCCGAACTGATCGAGCTCCACGCACGCAAAGCGCGGCTCGAGGACGTGTTTCTCGCGCTCACCAACGAACGGGAAGAGAAGAGTGATTCCAGGACGTAATGGCGCGGAGTTCGTGGAACGATCTCACGGCGAGCACGCGAAGAGGGCTCTCGAAATTCTCAGCGTTCTCGGCGAGAGATCCGTCGCGTTCTCTGCGAGAGACTAGGAATGCAGGCAGCCCTCCAACAGCTCCGCATCAGCCTCGCGCTTCATTACCGGAACAAGATGGCCCTCATCTATGGCTATTTGTTCCCGCTCATCTTCCTCGTCGCATTCTGGGTCCTGTACCGCTATGAGAAACCAATTCTCGTGCGGCATATGGGCGAACTGCTGACGGTGAGCGTGTTGGGTGGCGCGTGTTTCGGCTTACCGACGACAATGGTGAGCGAGCGCGAGCGCGGCGTCTGGCGACGATATCGGCTCGCGCCGATCTCGACGGCGATTCTCGTGCTGAGCGTCATCATCGCGCGCTACTTGATCCTGCTGACCGCCGGATTGCTGCAGCTCGCCGTCGCGCTGGCGGTCGGCATGCCGTGGCCGCAGCATCCAGTCGATCTCTGGATCGTGTTCACGTTCGTGTCGTTTGCATTCATCGGCCTCGGGCTCGTGATGGCGATGATGGCTGACAACGTGCCGGCGGTGCAGGCGCTCGGACAGTGCATCTTCCTGCCGATGTTGATCATCGGCGGAGTCGCCGTGCCGCTGGCAAGCCTTCCCGACTGGGCACAACACCTCTCGCGATTCTTCCCGGGACGATACGCGGTTGAGGCGCTCCAGGCGTGCGTGGTTGGACGGGGCCTTGGCACGACGGGATTCGAACTGCTGGCGCTGCTGATCATCGGCACCGGTGGCGCGATTGCCGGCGCCAAGATGTTCCGGTGGGATGCGCAGCAGCGATTCGCCCGCCGCTCGGGAAAAGGTTGGATCAGCGTCGCGCTCGCCTCGTGGATCATCGTCGGGGCACTCGCCGAGTATCGGGGACACGCCGCCGCCACGCGGTTGGCGCAGGAACGTGCGCAGACGCAGGAACGTGCGCAGACGCAGGAACGTGCGCAGGCACAGGAACGTGCGCAAACACCAGCCCCGGCGGCTCCGCAGCCCACGCCTGCTCCCTCTCCATCGACCGCGGCGCCGCCACCAGAAAGCGCACCGGCCGTCGTCCAGTTGAGCGAAGCGGAAAAAAAATCGGCTGCGCGCGGAGCGCCGTCGAAGGGAGCCAGCTCACAGGCGCCACAGCCGGCACCGGAGAAGCCAATCGCAAACGTGCCGCCGCTGCCTCGTCCAACCCAGTCGTCGTGGCAAGCGGTGACGCTTGCCGATATCGATCGCGACCTCGTCTTCGATCGCTTGCCTTCGGATGCAGGCATCGTCACGCCAATCGCGCCGGACGATGAAGATCCCGATCCGGATACAGCCGATCATCTGCAGTACATCCGGGAGATGCTGCCATCCTGGCAGCCTGGCAAGGTGGCCGACCCGGTGCAGCGTGTTCGCAACATTCTCTACGTCGCCGCGGTGCCCGACGTGCTGCAGCTCCCGATCGAGCGGTTCGCGCCGCATGCCGTGTTCGATCGATTGCAAGAGGACATGCCGAAAGACCAGCTCATCAAGATCCTCTACTGGATCGCCCTGCATCCGACCGACGGCGACGACAAAGCCGTCAACGAGCTATGGGCGCTGAAGTTCAGCAACGATGCGGTCGATCTGGAGCAGACACGCGAGCGAGCGGCTGTCTACGCGGTGAAGCTGCTTGGACGTTTGCTCGGAAAGCTTCCTCACGGATCGTCCTAGAGGGGCAGCTGCGACAGCTACGTCACAAACCTGCCTTACTGCCGAGGCGTGGCCATTGCGGACATGGACCCAGTGGGCCGATGGATTTGATGGACACTCCTCTCAATTGGTGAATTGGTGGAATGACGATGGACGATCTTGAACGACTGCGTTATCCCGTCGGGCGCATGCCGCGCAACGGTCCTCCGCTCGATGCACGGACGCGTGCAGAGCACTTGAACACGCTCGAGGCAACGCCGGCACGCTTCCGATCTATGGTGCAGGGGCTGAGTGACGCGGCACTCGACGTTCCCTACCGTCCGGGAGGCTGGACGGTGCGGCAAGTGGTGCATCACGTGCCCGACAGTCACATGAACGCGTACATTCGGATGAAGCTCGCGGTCACGGAGAATCAGCCGACAGCAAAGACCTATGAGGAAGCGCTCTGGGCTGAACTGCCGGACGCGAAGAGCGCACCGATCGCGATGTCGCTCGATCTCCTCGACGCGCTGCATCGCCGATGGGTTGCGTTCCTGCGCGGGTTGCCAGAGCCCGATTTCCGCAAGACGTTTTCACACCCCGAGTGGGGCAATGTTTCGGTCGACGAGGCACTCGCCATGTATGCGTGGCACTGCCGCCATCACGCCGAGCACATTCGGATGGCAACTGGTTAGTTCGATGGTTCGTTGGTTCGATGGTTCGATGGTTCGATGGTTCGTTGGTTCGTTGGTTCGATGGTTCGTTGGTTCGATGGTTCGATGGTTCGATGGTTCGATGGTTCGATGGTTCGTGGGTTCGATGGTTCGTGGGTTCGGCAGGCAGGAGATTGCGATGGTTCCACTGCAGAATTTTTCATCTGGGGTTCTCGCGGAAATCGTCCGTCGCCAACCAGCGTCTAAAGAGAGAACGAATTTCGCGTGGCAACTCGCCGTGGGTCAGGCCGTCGCGCGGGCTACGACGGTCGAGCTGGCGGACAGCGTCCTGACCATCCGCGCCGTCGATCAGCGATGGATTCACGAAATCGAACGCGCCCGGGACCGCGTCCTCGGCAAGATGCGGCAGATTCTGGGTGACGATCAGGTCAGGGCAATTGTGACGAGGCCCTTGAGGTAAGTTCGAACCAACGAACATCGAACCAACGAACATCGAACCAACGAACATCGAACCATCGAACCAACGAACATCGAACCATCGAGACATGCAAGACAGCGTCATCGTCTCAGCCGTTAGAACGCCCACCGGAAAGTTCCTCGGAGCGCTGAAAGACTTCAAAGCCACCGACTTGGGTGCCATGGTGGTGCGCGAAGCCGTCGCGCGGGCGGGCATCGATCCGGCCAGCGTCGACGAATGCATCATGGGCAACGTCATTCAGGCTGGCAACGGACAGAATCCGGCGCGGCAAGCGGCACTGAACGGTGGACTCAGCGAGCACGTCGCAGCGTTGACGGTGAACAAGGTCTGCGGCTCGGGACTGAAGGCAGTGATGCTCGCGGCGCAGGGGATTGCGACCGGAGACATCGAGATCGCCATCGCGGGCGGCATGGAATCGATGAGCAACGCGCCGTATCTCTTGCCGCGCGTCCGTGACGGGTTGCGCATGGGCAACGGCACGGTTGTCGATTCGATGATCAACGACGGCCTATGGTGCGCATTCGAGAACTGCCACATGGGGATGTCTGGCGAGGTCGTCGCCGACACCTATTCGGTCAAACGCTGCGAGCAGGATCAGTACGCCGCCGAGAGCCATCGCAAGGCCGCGCACGCCACACGTGAAGGGTGGTTCAAAGACGAGATCCTTCCGATCACTATTTCGCAAAAGAAGGGCAGCGCGATGGTGGTCGATCGAGACGAATCGATTCGTGAGGACACGACTCCAGAGACGCTCGCCGGATTGAAACCCGCGTTCAAAAAAGACGGCAGCGTGACAGCCGGCAACGCGCCCGGTGTCAACGACGGCGCCTCGGCAGTCGTCGTCATGTCGGCGGACAAAGCACGGAGCCTCGGAAAAGCGCCAATGGCCCGCGTCGTCGGTCAGGCGACAAGCGGTCTCGCGCCGAAGATGGTGTTGATGACGCCCGTGCAAGCCGTGCGCAAAGTGGCCGATAAAGTCGGCTGGGATCTGAAGGACGTCGATCTCTTCGAGATCAATGAAGCGTTCTCGGTGCAGATGGTTGCGGTCTTGCGCGAGCTCGGAATCGATCCGACCCGCGTGAACGTCAACGGCGGCGCGGTCGCCCTTGGGCACGCAATCGGGTCGAGCGGATCGCGTGTATTGACCACGCTGCTCTACGCGTTGCAGCACCGAGGGCTGAAGCGCGGAATCGCTGCGCTGTGTCTGGGCGGCGGCAATGGGGTCGCACTGGCAGTTGAGCGCGGTTGAGCTGCATTGAACGTTTGAGCATTGAAGTCCGTGCCGTATCGAGTCGACGTTCGCGACGGCGGTAACAACGTCCTCGATCGGCTCGTCGAGTTGGGGGCGCTGGACGTCGAGTCATTGTCGGGCCGCCGCCTGGCGGCGATGATGCCCGACAGCGTCACACCTGAACAGGTCGCGAGCGCGCTGGGAATCGACGACGTCATGGTCTCCCCGGCCGTGGGACGTGATGACGGATCGATCTGGGTGCTCAGCCCAAGAACCATTCAAATCGGATCGGTCCGCATCGTCGCACCGGACGTCGAAGGTGGTGCTGGCGATCTGAGGTTGCTCGACTCGGACGCGTTCGGTACGGGACTACACGCGACGACCGCGCTGTGCCTGCACGTGCTGGACGAGGTCGTTCGGATCTCGCCGCCGAATGCCATGCTCGATGTCGGAACCGGCTCTGGAGTGCTGGCGCTGGCCGCTTTGCGGCTGGGCGTGCCGTCAGCGCTGGCCATCGATGTGGATGATCGCGCGCTCGGCGTGGCCGCAGATAACGCGCGTTTGAACGGGCTCGATACGCGTCTGCAACTGGCGCGCGGCGGCCCCGAGACGCTGACCGGCGCGTGGCCCCTGGTGTTCGCCAACGTTCTGGCCGCCCCCCTTATTGAGATGGCTCCGGCGCTCGTCCGCCGCGTCGCGCGTCATGGTCAGCTGGTGCTGTCGGGCATTCCCGACTCCATGGAACTGGAAGTCGCCCGCGCCTACATCCGGCTTGGAATGCACCACGTCGACGTACTGAAGCGTGCCGGCTGGATCGCCTTGACGCTACGGCCGTCGTGGTGACGATCTCGCGCGGAGATCCTTGTGCGCGCTCTGCGAGAGAAGCGCCTGGCGCTTACTCGCCTCGCAGCGCCGTCATCGGATCGACGGCGGTCGCGGTTCGTGCCGGAACCCACGCCGCAATCAGTGCGACACCGATCAGGAGCAGGGCCGAGACGGCGATCGTTGGCGGATCGATCGGCTCCACGCCGAAGAGCAGCCCGGTCAGCATCCGCGACAACGGGATAGCCGCCAGTCCACCGACGACCAGTCCAATCCCTGCCATCGTCGCACCTTCGGCAAGAATCATCCGCGGGATGGCGCTCCGCTCGGCGCCGAGCGCGAGCCGGATGCCGAGCTCGTTGGTCCGCTGGCGGACCGAAAACGCGAGTACTCCGGCGACACCAACGGTCGCAATGGCGAGGGCAAGCAGCGCGAACAGCCCAATCAGTGTCGCATTCAGCCGCTGCGGCGCGATCGTCTCGTCGCGGATCTCCTCGAGTGTCTGCACGTGATCGATCGGCCGGTTCGGATCCAGGCTCCGGATCGTCTCCACGACCCGAGGGGTGATCCGATCCATCGAGCCTGCGGTGCGAACGAGCAACGTCGATTGCGGGCCTGACTGCGTGTCCGGCTGGTACAGCGTATGGAATGGCGTCTGCTCGATACCATCGGCGCGCGAGTCGGCAGCCACGCCGACGATTTCGGCCACCGGCGACCAGTTGCCGTTGAGCAACTTCCAGCTCATGTGCCGGCCAATCGGGTTCTGGTCCTTGAAGTAGTAGCGCGCCATCGAATCGCTCAGGATGACGACGGGCGGCGACGTCGCGGTATCGGTGATCTGGAACGATCGGCCGACGCGTAAACGCGTGCCGATGGTCTCGAAATACCCGCTGCTCACGACACGGGTCACCGTCTTCGGCGCCGACGCAATCGCATCTTGATCTGCGCCTTCGATGCGGAACTCCCGCGGCTGTGGGAACGAGCCGGCGAGTGGCGCCGCCGAAGCCATCGCGGCGGACTGAACCGTGGCCTCGGCCCTGACGCGCTCGAGCACATCGCGCGAGAATTGCACGCGACGATCGCGGTTCGGCACGCTGAAGTCTGGCGCCTGCAGGCTCAGAACGTTCGAGAGATCGAACCCCGGGTCGATCGCGTAGAGCCGCATCAACGTGCGCGTGAGCAGGCCGGCGCCGACGAGCAGCATGAACGAGGCCGCGAGCTGGCTGACGACCAGCGCGCGCTGCGCGCGCCGCCGCCCTCTGCTGCCGGTTGCTCGGCCGCCGCCGCTCGACATCGCGCGCACCGGATCGTTGAGAAAACCGAGTCGCGGCGCCCACGCGAACACGAGAGCCATGCCGATCGACACGACCACCGTGAAGGCCAGGACCCATCCATCGAGCGCAATTTCGCCGGTGCGGTTCGTGAATCGGCTGGTGTACTTGATTAAGAGCCCCAGGCCGGCCACCGCCAGGCCGAGCCCCAACACACCACCGAGTACCGACAGCACGAGATTCTCGGCGAGCAGCTGCCGGCGCAGCAGCGCGCCTCGCGCACCGAGCGCCGCGCGGATCGCCATCTCGCGCTCACGCTGCACCAGACGCGTCAACGTGAGATTGGCGACGTTCGCGCACGCGATCACCAGGACGAAGAATGTCGTGACCAGCAGAATCATCAACGTCGGTCTGGCTTTGGCCGTCAGCTCGTCCTTCCACGGCGTCACCACGGTATCGAAGCCCTGTGCCTTCGGGTAGGCTGCGGGATAGGCCTCGTGGAGGCGGCCCGCAATCTGCCTCAGTTCGCCCTGAGCGGCGCCGACCGTCGCGCCCGGAGCGAGTCTGGCGTACACGTCGGTCATCCGATGGACGCGTTCGTCCTGCATCGACGCGCTGACGTAATGGTCGTTCGCCGCGTAGTTGACGTAGAAGTCCTGCTTGCGCTGCGTCGCGTAATGCGAACCCGGCTCGAGAACGCCGACGATGATCGCTTTCTTCACGGTCAGGTCGAGCACCTGCCCAATCACATTCGGATCAGACCCGAACATGCGCTGCCAGTAGCCGTAGGTCAGCACTGCGACCGGCTGAGCGGCCTTGCCCTCGTCCGAGGGCAGCAGCATGCGTCCAAGATGCGGCCGCGCCCCGATCAACTGGAAGAAGTTGGGGGTCACCAGGCCGCCCGTGGCCCGGTGCGGCTCGCCGCGTCCGA
>JBPYFA010000155.1:0-8467 GCA_051986585.1 Vicinamibacterales bacterium
TTCAGCACCGCATCCGGCGGTGGGCCCGCGTCGGGAGCAATGGGTCGGAACTCCAGACGTTCTCCATTGACGGTGTCGCCCCGCGCCTGCAAGATCCAGTTTGTGCTTCCGTCGCCTAAACGCTCAGGAATGTTTCCTTCGAGTACGGCGCCATCGTCCATCACCATGCGCGCGCTGCGCGGCGCGCTGAGCGTGCCGGCGAACGTTCGATTCGCAGCGCCGGTGACCTCGTAATGCCCGTGAATCGTCAGTCCGTCCTGAGACGTCACGGTCAGCTTGCGGATTTCCACCCGCTGCGTCTTCGTGACGTACTCGGCCTCGAACCATGAACCGATGAGTGATTTGACGGCGACCTGGCGTGTGTCGCTCGATTTGCGCGCTTGGCCGTCCGTCACCGTCGCAGTGACGGTGTAGTTTCCGGCCGCGGCGTACGAATGGTGCGCGATTGACGTCGTTGTCGCGAACCCATCACCGTAGTCGATCACAAACGTCAGAGAACCAGTTCCGGAGGAGGCGGAGGCATCAACGACGACGTCACTGAGCGCCGCGATGGCATCGCGCGCGCTCTGATCGTCAACCTTGATGTCGATTCGGGCGGTCGGCGCGCCACTCGAGGCAGGCGTTGTCGGCGTCGTTGACGGGGAGGTTGGAGTGCGGTGCGAGTCGCCGCATGCCACGCAGGCGAGGAGTAAAGCCTCGATAAGGACAAGCGGCGCGACCTGCCGGTTCGACATGTGCCCCTCTGTTGAGCTACGCAGAGATGGTAGCGCTGAGCTCGAAGAGTGTCGAGTCCCTTCGGTCACCTCCTGAGCCTTCACGAGAATTCAGCAATTCTTCAGCCTCCCATCACGACTCCCTTTCAGCCCCGCCCGTATCTTCGGGCATGGTCACTGACACAGCGCATCGTCACGCAACGGCCCTGTTGAAGTATTCGAGGCGCGTGCGCGCACGCCGGAAGATCAGTCCGCTATCGTCCGCGCCTCCTCCCGATCCACGCGGTCCGTTGCCCGACGAACCGCGATTCACTCGATCCGAGCATTGGTTTACCAGCTGGGACGGCACGCGGCTCTTCTATCGCGCATGGCGGCCGCAAGTTCCCGGCAGGCGAGTCCTCGTGTTGTTCCACCGCGGCCACGAGCACTCAGGCCGGTGGGACGACGTGGTCGAGGCGATCGCACCTGAGGGCTTCACCGTCTTTGCGTGGGACGCGCGCGGCAACGGGCACTCCGAAGGACCGCGCGACGACGCCGAGAGCTTCGGGTGCTACGCGAGAGACGCGGACCTGTTCGTCCGCCATCTGTCGGAGCTCGAGCGGGTACCGATCGATCGGATTGCAGTCGTCGGTCATAGCGTCGGCGCCGCCATTGTGGCCGCGTGGGTTCACGACTACGCGCCACGCGTGCGCGCCGCGGTGTTGGCAACCCCGGCATTCCGAATCCGGTTGTACCTGCCGCTGGCGATTCCTGCCCTTCGACTGGCACTGAAGCTGCGGCTCATGACCTCAGTTCCGAGCTATGTGAAGGCGCGTGTACTCACTCACGATCCTGAGCAGCGTCTTCGCCATGACCAGGACGATCTGATCTCTCACGAGATTTCAACCAGAGTCCTGATTGACCTGCACGACACCGCGACACGGCTGTTGCAGGACGCCGCAGCGATTCAGGTTCCCACGCTGATGCTGGTTGCCGGATCCGATTGGGTCGTGAAACGCGGTCCGCAAAAGAAGTTCTTCGATCGGCTTGGCTCTCCGGTCAAGCATCTCGAGACGCTGACAGGGTCCTATCACGATGTGTATCACGAGCAGAGCCCTGCGCGCGCACTGCGAGTGACCCGTGACTTCATCGAGGCCGCATTCGCGGCTCCGGCGAGAGTCTCGCCATTGCTCGACGCCGACGCGCGCGGTTATACGTGCGAGGAGTGGCGCGCCCTCTCTCGCCCGCTCCGATTCCCGTCGTTCAAATGGATCACGTACAAGTGCTTCTCTGTCTTCCTGCACACGCTGGGGCGCCTGAGCGCCGGGATCCGGCTGGGACACGAGAGCGGGTTCAACTCGGGCCGGACGTTGGATTACGTCTACCGCAACCAGCCGGCTGGGATCACCGGCATCGGCCGATTCATCGATCGGCAGTATCTGAACGGCATCGGCTGGCGCGGCATCCGCATTCGTCGTCAGCTGCTGCAGCGCGCACTGCACCAGGCGATCGAGCAGACACACGCGAGACAAGGGTCCGTCCACATCGTTGATATCGCGGCAGGCGCCGGCCGTTACGTGCTGGAAGCTTTAGCGCGATACCAATCGTTACAGGTGACTGCGGAACTGCGCGACGCGCAGTCGACGAACCTGGACGAAGGCAAATCGCTCGCACGTTCGCTGCGATTGGAAAACGTGAGCTTCGTCCAGGCGGACGCCTTCGATCCGGCTGCGTTGGAGAGCGTGCATCCACGCCCGGACATCGCGATAGCCTCCGGCCTCTTCGAGCTGTTTTCCGGCAACACCCAGGTACTGACGGCTCTTCAAAGTCTGGCGCGCGCTCTCCCCAAGGGCGGCACGTTGATCTACACGAACCAGCCGTGGCATCCGCAGCTCGAACTGATCGCGCGCGGCCTCTCCGACTGGGACGGCAAGCCCTGGATCATGCGGCGGCGCACGCAGGCCGAAATGGACGACCTCGTCCACGCCGCCGGGTTCGAAAAACTGCAGATGGAGATCGATCGATGGGGAATGTTCACGGTGTCCATCGCCCGTCGCGTCTGTTGAGCGGCGCGACAGCGCTGTCGCTCTCGCTGCTGTTCATCGTCGTCTACGGTCTGGCCGGCTGGGTGACGTCGCTGCGCGGGGACGTCGGGACCTGGGTGTTCGAGTGGGAACGCGATCTCCCATTCGTTCCGTGGTTGATTGTCCCCTACATGTCGCTCGATCTGTTCTACGTCGCCGCTCCGTTTCTGTGCGCTGACCGCGCTGAGCTTCGAGCATTCCGGCGGCGAATGACGATGGCCATCGTCGTCGCGGGAGCGATGTTTCTGCTGGTCCCACTGCGCTTCGCATTCGAAAGACCACTTCGTGCCGGGTGGACGAGGGGAATCTTCCAGCTGCTGTACGGGTTCGATCGCCCGACCAACCTCTTTCCATCGCTGCACATCGTCATCCTGATGATTGTCTGGGGCACTTACTATCGGCACACGCGCGGCACGGTCCGATGGCTGATACAGGGCTGGTTCAGCCTGGTCGGATTGTCGACGGTGTTTACCTATCAACACCATGTGATCGATATCCTCGGCGGGGCCGCGCTCGGACTCGCCTGCTATTACCTGATCCCTGAACGGAAGATCGCGCAGCCAGCCACAACCAACCCACGCATCGGTGTGGAGTACGCGATGGGCGCGACGATTCTTGCCGCGGCCGGTCTGGGACTCAGGCCATGGGGGCTCGCGCTGTGGTGGCCAGCGTTATCGATGGCGATCGTCGCTGGCGCGTACTTCGGTCTGTATGCCGGCATCACTCAAAAGAACGGCGGCCGGATATCTGGCGTGGCCAGGATCGTGCTGGCTCCCTGGCTCGCCGCACAACGCGCGTCTTTGATCTACTACCGTGGTCACGCCGCTCCCTGGCAGGTCCTCTCGGAGCGTGTCTGGATCGGCCGTCAGCTTGGGGAGCGTGAAGCGGCCGCGGCAGTGCGGCTCGGTGTGACCGCGGCGGTCGATCTGACGGGTGAATTCTCCGAAGCCCGCGCTTTTCTCGCGGTTCCCTACTTAAACCTTCCAATACTCGACCTCACCGCGCCGACGCCCGATCAAATACGGGCGGCGATCGACTTCATCAACGCGCATCGCGACCAAGGCGCGGTCTATGTTCACTGCAAGATCGGCTACTCGCGAAGCGCGACAGTCCTTGGAGCCTGGCTCATCGACAGAGGGCTGGCGGCTGCGGCAGAAGAGGCCGTGGCGCAGATCCGAACCGTCCGTCCAAGCCTCGTGGTGCGTCCCGAAGCTCTTGCCGCTCTTCGCACCTTTCAGCAAGGCAACGGGAACGTCAGCGCATCGGCGGCTCCCCTGATTGAGGCGCGCGCATGATCGAGGCGACCTACCGGCCGGCCGAGCGACGTCCGCTGACGTCTCGCGACACGAATATCGCGCGGCGCCTCGCCGCATGGTTGATCTCGCACAACGTGCGCGCAAATGCCGTGTCGTTGAGCAGCATCGGCTTTGCCTCGCTGGCGGCGCTGTGTCTGATCGAGACGCGCACCGCAAACCTCTTCGGCGTCCGAGCGCTTCTGGCGCTCGCCGCGCTGTTTGTTCAGCTCCGGCTTCTCGCCAATCTTCTCGATGGGATGGTTGCCGTCGGCTCGAAACAGGCGTCGCCGGTTGGAGAGCTCTACAACGAAGTTCCCGATCGCGTAGCCGATATTCTGATCCTGATCGCGGCGGGATTTGCCGGCGGAAGCCCCGCTCTCGGATACGGGGCGGCGCTGGCCGCCGTCCTCACGGCCTATCTTCGGGCGCTCGGAAATTCAATCGGTGTCAGCGGACTGTTCACAGGCCCGATGGCCAAGCCTCAACGCATGGCGACCGTTACTGCCGCCTGTCTTTACTGTGCGTGCGCCCCCGTTCACTGGCCTGGCGGCCCCGCGAACATCGGTGGCGCGTTACGTCGGGCACTCGTGCTGATCGTCGCGGGCGGGCTGCTGACTGCCGGCCGGCGCCTGCGGCTCATCGCGATCGGATTGAGAGGCAGCCGATGACATCTCCATCGCTCGCCCCGTTCAACGACACGGTCCTCACCTACGTTCTCGTCGTCGGGTCGCTGCTGGCGGGCATCGGCGTCCTGTTGATGGTGTTGACCAATGTATTGGGTTACCGGCTGAGCAGCGTTTGGCGGACATATCGAAGCTGGCTCGTAATGGTTCCATTGGTGCTCGTGGCCCTTCTCGCGGGCCGGATCGCCACGGTTGCCGGCGTTGCAGTGCTCGCGACGGTGGCCTTCCGAGAATTCGCGCGCGCAACCGGTCTCGATCGGGATCGCTGGAGTGCCGTGGCCGTGTACGTCGGCATTGCGGCGGTGGCGGCCAGCTCCCTCGTCGAAGATCCGTGGCAGCACGTCCACGGTTGGTATGGTCTCTTCATGGCGTTGCCGGTCTACGTCGTGAGCCTTATTCTCATCATTCCCATCGCTCGAAATCGAACAAAGGGACAGCTTCACACCTCCGCCCTTGCCGTGCTCGGGTTCATTTACATCGGCTGGATGTTCAGCCACCTTGGCTTTCTGGCCAACTCGCCACACGCCTATGGCTATCTGTTGTTTCTACTACTCGCTGTCGAGGGAAGCGACGTCGCCGCGTTTACGTCGGGAAAATTGTTCGGAGGACGCAAGCTGCGGGAGGCGGTCAGCCCTCACAAGACCTGGGGCGGCGCGCTCGGCGCCTTCGCATTTGCGATGGCCGTGCCCTGGCTGCTGCGGTTCAGTTTTCCCCACTTCGGCTGGGTCCAACTCGTGCTGTCGGGACTGATCATCGGCATCGGTGGGCAGCTCGGAGATCTGACGCTCAGCATGATCAAGCGCGATCTCGGGGTGAAGGACATGGGTTCGCTGATCCCCGGCCACGGCGGATTGCTCGATCGTGTGGACAGCCTGATCTTCACGGCGCCGCTCTTCTTTCACATGGTTCGGTGGTTCTACGACATCTACTGACAATCAGCATGTACGCCTCGACACATGAACACGGCGTCTTGACATTGCCGCCGACGAAGCGTCTGGAGCGTCCGCACGGCCGAGCGGTGTCGATGCTTCGCGGCGCGATTCAACTGACGATGAGGGGCGTGTTCCACAGTTACAACCACCTCGACATCATCGGCCGGGAGAACCTTCCGTTGGAGACCTCGTTCGTGATGGTGTGTAACCACTCGAGCCACCTCGACGCTGTTTGCCTGCTTGCAAGCCTTCCCTTGCGGCGCGTGAATCACGCGTATCCCGTCGCAGCGGCCGACTACTTTTTTTCCACGCCGCTCCGGACCATGCTGTCGGTGATCGCCGTAAACGGATTGCCACTCGATCGCCATCACGGAAGCGATGGCCTCGATGTGTGCCGCCAACTGCTCAACGCTCCAGGGAACGTGCTGATCATCTTTCCGGAAGGTACCCGCACTTGTTCAGGTGAGATCGGCCGCTTTCGATCGGGCGTATCGCGTCTGGTCGCCGGGACGACCACTCCTGTCGTACCTTGCCATCTCTCCGGAGCATTTGAGGCGTGGCCAAAGGGAAGTCGTTTGCCGCGACCGGCCGCGCTTCGTCTGCGAATCGGCAAGCCGCGAACGTTTCCGGATGTCTCTTCTCACAACCACGCAGCTATCGCAGCCATCTGTTCGCTGCTGCGCGACGATGTGGCTAATCTTCGAGTTCCACTCGAGGTCGCGACCTGAGCGGTTCGTCGTTTCCAGCGCTCCCGAGCTCACCCGTTCTCGCCGGAACGATGATTGCCATCCTGGTAGACCAGGGAGGTCTACTGTGAACTCGCAAACACTGACGATCATCGCTGTCGTCGTCGTGGTACTCGTGGCGTTGGCCGTGGCGTGGTCCTATTCGCAGCGGCAACGTCGGGTCAGACTGCGAGAGCGATTTGGTCCTGAGTACGACCGCGCGGTCGAGGCCGCCGGCGCGCCGGCGAAGGCGGAAGCGGTGCTGCAAGAACGGGCGCGTCGGGTCGAGCGCCTGAAGATTCGGACACTCTCGCGTGAACAGGCGGACTCGTTTGCGCGGCAATGGCAACAGATCCAGGGGCGGTTCGTGGACGACCCCAACGGCGCCGTCGAAGCAGCGGATCACCTCGTTGCGCAGGTGATGGCAGCTCGTGGGTATCCGCTCGACGATTTTGAAACGCGCGCTGCCGATCTGTCCGTCGATCACCCACGTGTGGTGGAGAACTACCGAACCGCGAGGGCCGTGGCGATCCGTCGCGAACAAGGGCATGCCGAGACCGAAGAGCTCCGTCAGGCGGTCGTCAATTACCGGGCCCTGTTCCAGGATCTGCTTGAAACCAATGACCGTGAGGCGAGAAGGAGAGCATCATGACGGACGAGAACGTGAAAGCTCCTGTGCGCGAACCGGCGGCCAAGCCGCCCGTTCAATCGGCGACTCCAATTGAACCGAATGCGCCGTTGTTTCACGAAGACGAGGGGCGCGGCTTCCGCGCGCGTTGGGAAGGGATTCAAACAGGATTCGTTGACGAGCCTCGGAGTGCGGTCGAGCAGGCCGATGCCCTGGTCTCCGAGATCATGAAGCGCCTCACCGACGTATTCGCCGAGGAGCGCGCGACACTCGAAAAACACTGGGGCCGAGGGGAGAACGTGTCGACCGAAGATCTGCGGATTGCGCTGAAACGCTATCGCTCGTTCTTCGAGCGCCTGCTGCAGGTCTAAAGAACGTCAAAATGTGAATTGGGCGGAAGGTAAAAGGAGCACAAGGCGTTTGCCTTTCCCTTTCACCTTCTGCCCTTTTTTAAGCGGCTGCGCCTTTCGGCCGGCGCAGCGATTCCGGAAGCAGCGCGTCGATCTCGTCCTCGGAATACCCCTTGCGCCCGCCACCGGTTAACGCGGCCTTTGCGATTTCGTAGGTCTGTCGATCCGCCGGTGGTGCGTGTTCGAACACCGCTCGCGACTCCTGCATCAGCGCCTCACGCCGATCCGCGATGGTTGAGACATCGAGCACTTGATCGTGTACGTCGGCGAGGAGTGCTCGATATTTTTCGGTGAGAAGCCAGAACCGAGCAGCGGTTGAGCGATGTCCGTATATCCGAGGCTCGAGATCGAGGGCGACGTATACCGCGCAAGCGACAAACGCAACGCCTGTGGCGACAGCGGCCGCCACTTGAAATCCATGTCCGCGCGGCATCGCCACGAGTGCCAGCACGCACGCGGTCCCGGTGATGCCGACAAGCACGATTTTGATGTACCAGCTCAATCGATCGAGACGGCTCGCGGCATCGGCATGACGCTGGTACGCGGCCGCAACCGTGGCAAAGCTCAGACGAATATGGTCGACCACGCTCAGGTGAAACATGGGCGCTCCCTGCAGGGTGTACGATCCGTCCTGCAAAGCTGGCGCCTCCGAAAACCGCTGAAAAATAGAGAGTTGCCTGCTTCGGCCGCGTACTGACGCGCTACAGACCAGGAAGTTTTGGGTAGGCACCCGGCCGCACCTGGAAACCGGAACCTGATTTACAGCCCGAATGTTGCCGCGACCCTCGCCTTGACGTGTCGCTGGAGATAGGCCCACAAACGTGCAGGTCCCCGGAGGATTCGTCCCGTCGGGCGCACCTTTGCTCGCACACCGTACATCCCTGGGCCTGACGGCATCCAACCGTCTTGAATCAGATCGCGCTGGAGCGTCAGGGTGCGTTCGACGAGGCGGCGAGGATTGATGAAGCGCTCGACGCCCTCGGACCCATCGGAGTAGTCGACCACCAGCTCGTATCCG
>JBPYFA010000156.1:0-7744 GCA_051986585.1 Vicinamibacterales bacterium
TTTTCGGTACTTCGATCACTTTTCTGAACCGCATCGACGCGTGATCGATCGGGTATCCGTTCTCATCCAGCGCGCGGACCTTCATGTTCGGGACCCGCAGGCGCACTTCGACTGGCATCGACATATCCTCTTATTTATAGCTGCCTGGCGCGCTGACGTCGAGAGCTGATGAGGGCCGGCAGGAAAGATCCAGTGACCTGAAACAGAGCTGCCACGACAAAGGCAAGTAGAATCGTTCGGTGCGGTGCCATACGTGTGGCAGTGAGATCTCCGAGAACGCACGATTCTGTCCATCGTGCGGCCGTCCGGCTCAGCCGTCGATCACGGTATCGGACATGGAGCAGCTCACAGTGCTCGCGCCATCGGGCTCGACGCTCCGCACTCCCGCCGAAGGTACCCGTCCGCCCTCGAGCGGGTGGCTGACGTCTTCGGACTCAATCAACCACGGCCGCTTGTCACCCGGTGCCGTGTTGAGCGATCGCTACCGGATCATCGGCCTGCTCGGCCGAGGCGGCATGGGCGAGGTCTATCGCGCTGACGATCTGCGACTGGGTCAACCGGTCGCACTGAAGTTTCTCCCTTCCGACCTGCAACGCGATCCGACCCGGCTGGCGCAGTTCCACAACGAGGTTCGCACGGCGCGGCAGGTCTCTCATCCCAACGTGTGCCGCGTCTATGACATCGGCGAAGCATCAGGGTTGCTGTATCTGTCGATGGAGGACGTGGGCGGCGAGGATCTCGCCACGTCGCTTCGGCGCATCGGCCGTTTTCCGGAAGACAAGGCCACCGACATCGCACGTCAATTGTGCGCGGGCATCGCCGCGGCGCATCAGCGCGGCGTCATCCATCGCGATCTGAAGCCAGCCAACGTGATGCTCGACAACGACGGTCGCGTCCGGGTGATGGATTTCGGCCTGGCCATCGTCGGTCAGGCCGACAACATCCGTGCAGGCACACCGGCCTACATGGCGCCAGAGCAGCTGCTTGGACAGGAAGTGACGACGCGCAGCGATATCTTTTCGCTGGGCCTGATTCTGTACGAGCTGTTCACCGGAAGACGAGCGTTCACGGCGACCACGATCGCCGAGCTGCAACTGCAGCATCAGAGTCGATCGACGCCACCGCCCTCGACGATCATCAGCGCCATGGACCCGGCGATTGAGCGCGCGATCCTGCGCTGTCTCGATCCCGATCCCCAGCGACGGCCGTCGTCCACCCTTGCGGTGTCAGCCGCTCTTCCAGGCGGTGATCCGCTTGCGGCAGCCCTCGCAGCGGGCGAAACACCGTCTCCGGAAATGGTGGCGGCCGCCGGCGGCGGCATCGGCTTGCCGGCACGGATCGCCTGGCCCGTGTTCGTCGCGGTTCTTCTAGGCACAGCCATCTCCTTTGCCATGGCCCTTCGAACGAGTGCACTCGATCGCATAAGGCCGGAATACAGCGGAGAAATCCTGGCGCAGAAGGCAAGGGACGTTCGAGATCAGCTCGGGTTGCCCGCGCGGGGGCAGGATCAGGCATGGTCGTTCGCCTGGAACGACGACCTCGCGAAATACTTCCTGGAGAACGACAAGCCATCACCGAACTGGGATGTCGTCTTTTCTCAATCGCCGTCGCTGCTGGATTTCTGGTATCGGCAGAGTCCGGACCCGTTGACGTCACTCGCCTTCCATAACGACCTGCTCACCCCGGGCATCGTCGATCGTGAGGATCCGCCGCCGCTGATGTCGGGAATGACTCAGATCGAGCTGGATCACCGCGGGCACCTGATGTTGTTCGAAACCATTCCGCCTCAGCTCCAGGGTGCGCCAACACATGCGGCCCCGGTCGATTGGAAACCGCTATTCGCGCTGGCGGGGCTCGACTTCGCGAAATTTCAGTCGGCCGAACCGCTGTGGAACTGGCTGGCGGCGTCGGATACTCGCGTCGCATGGACCGGACAATGGCCGGACAGCGGTCGACCGCTTCGGGTCGAGGCCGCGGCGTTTGGGGGACGGCCGGTCGCGTTCATGCTGGCGGGCCCCTGGCGGAAACCCTGGCGCATGCCGCCGCCATCGCCCACCCGCGTCAATGCGACGATCGTCGTGCTGTTTGCGCTGGCGATTTCGATTCTCTGTGGCGCCGGGCTGCTGGCGCTGAGAAACCTGCGATCGGGCCGAGGCGATCGCCAGGGCGCCGCGCGCCTCGCGGTGGCCATGTCCACCATCGTACTCGCGGTCTGGGTGTGTCAGGTACACCTGGCTGCGTCGCTCGGCCTGCTCGCGCTCCTGCTCATCGCCGTCTGCACGTCTATTTTCAATGGCGTGTTGTTGTGGGCACTGTATCTCGCGCTCGAACCGTTCGTCAGACGACACTGGCCCCAGGTGCTCGTATCGTGGACCAACGTGCTGACCGGGCGCGTTCGGGATCCCATCGTCGGAAAGGACGTGCTGTTGGGTACGGCGCTCGGAATCGCCTGGGTCCTGATGATCAGAGGCTTCGATGCTGCCAACGGCGGCCGCTCGCTGGCGGAGTTTCCCGGTGCGATCGAGATTCTGTCTGGTCTGCGTGGCACGCTTGCCGTCGTTCTGCAACAGGTGCCGTATGCCATCCGAAACGTGCTGTTGTACTTCTTCGTCCTGTTCGTGCTTCGCCTGCTGCTGCGAAATCAGTGGGCAGCGGCGCTGGCATTCGCCTCTCTCATTGCCGTTCTGAACGCGCTTGGTAACGACGATTCACCGTGGCGTGGCGCATTGGTTGGATTTTTGTATTTCGGCACGGGCGCGGTCGCCGTGCTGAGATGGGGACTTCTTGCCTTCGCCGTGGGCCAGTTCGTCACGGCGATTCTGATCGTCATCCCGGCCACGCTCGATACGTCTGCCTGGTACTTCGGAAATACGGTCCTGCTCCTCGCCATTGTCGTCGGCCTGTTGGCCTGGGGGTTCTATACCTCGCTTGCCGGCAAGCTATGGCATGGCGATGCTAATCGGTCTCGTACATCGAGCTCATGGAGCGATTAGCGCGATGAACATGATGCAGATCACCGTCCCGCAGAGCCACAGGAGCTGACGCCAGATTCGAGTCGACGAGCGATCGCACGTTCGAGCATTCGGTAGGCCGAATCCGATCAAGAAAATGAAGACTATGAAAGCGATGACTGCGGCCGGCTCCAGTCCGAAGACATGAGTGTTGGGCCTGATGCGAACATGGCGCGCGGCCCAAAGCACAACATCGCCCAGCAGCGGAATCAGCACGATCAGCGATAACGCGCCGGGCGCCGCCAGCAACAACGCTTTGACGCCACTGCCACTGAGCGAAGATACATAAAGTCCGACGGCCGCCAACAGAATCACGACGGCCGCGAAGGGGGCGTTGGATCTGACGGCGTGGAGCCCTTCGAACCCCCATGTCAACGCGGCCGGGAGTGCCATCGTGAGCACCACACACAGCCCGAACACGACGGCCACCTTGATCGCCCATTGTCGGGCCGTCGAGATCGGTATCAGCAGTTGCGACTCGAACACACCAATCTGTCGTTCCTCCGCGCTGGCGAGCGATCCGGCGAGAAGAGCGACGATGCCGCCGTGGACGATCGTCAAAAGCAGCAAGGCATCGTCGACGTCCTGAATCCCGGCCAGGCGTCGGCCAACCAGCGTTGCCATCCAGGCACAGATGTAGAGTCCAGACGTCACGAAGGTCAACTGTTGAAGGTGAATCTCCTTTCGCAGGAGGCTCCACACCGGATGAATTGGTCGCGATCTCTCTGACGCGGATGCGCCTGCCGCCACGCGACCGCCAAGACGTGGTAATCGGAGCTCCGATCGCGGTCCGTCGCTAGCTTCCAACCTCATGAACGTGCGCCAGCTCGAAACTGCGCCGACGACTGAGAGCAACACCGCGCTGGTCCAAAGAAATTGCATCCTGAACGCGAGCGAGGCCGGCGCATCGACCTGTCCCGTTACCGCGAGCGCCAGCAGTTCGCTGCCGACGAGCAGAGCCGCAGGAATCGACAGCGAGAATATTGCACCCGCGATCACGTTGCGGCACACCATCGTCAGCCACGGCGCGAGAAACGCGCTACTGAGCAACGACAGAAGACCGACGAGCGTCGTGTCCCTCATCTCGCGGCCGGCCGGTACCGATGGCAGCCTGACGAGCGCGATCGTCGCGAGGGCGATCAGCATGGGAAGCAGCACCGTTGCCTTCAGCGCAAACATCCGGCGACGGCTGATCGGCGCGGCCAACAACATCGGCAACGTGCCGTTGGTGTACTCATGGCCTACTGCCAGCGCACCGAGTACGGCCGATCCGAGCAAATACACAACAAACCCGGAGCGGAACAGGAAGGGTTGATTCAGCCCGCCGGCCCAGACGATCACCACGCATCCGAGCCACACCGGCAGAAGGGCGCGGGTTTCTTTCCACAGATCGGCCGGAAACACACGATTCACCGTCATGCGGCAGTTCCACCAGGCCGAAGCGTGGTGACGAAGATCTCTTCGAGGCTCAAAGCTTCCGTGGTGATCGATTCCGGCGAACCAGCGCGCAGACGGTCGAGGACGTCGGCGGCGGTGCCGTTCACGATCAGTTCGATGTCGCGACCGCCGTGACGCAACACTCGCGCGCCATCGAACTCAATCGCGGACGGCTCCGCTGCGAATCGCGCGTGAATCTTCTGATAACGCTCCCGGGCAGCGTCGGCCGACATGGTCAGCACGTTCCGGCCACCTTCGATAATCGTGAACTCGTCGATCAGGCCTTCGAACTCCGAAATCAGATGGGTGGAGACGAACACCGTGCGCCGCGCTGGGTCGCCGTCCTGGTACGCGCCGATGACGGTCTGAATGAACTCGCGGCGGACGATGGGATCGAGCCCCGAGGTCGGCTCGTCGAGCACGAGCAGCTCGGGTTCGGGACAGACCGCCGTGATGAGCGCGAGTTGCGTTCGCTGCCCCTTCGACAGGTGACTCGACGTCTGACGCGGATCCAGCCGGAACTGATGAAGGAGCGCCCGTTCGGTCTCACGATTCCAGTGAGAGCGAAAGGAGGCGAAATAGTCGAGCGTCTCTCGCACCGTCATCCACGGGTAGAACGCGACGTAGTCGGGCACGTACGCCAGCCGTGATTTCACCGCCACCTCGTTGCGCGCCGGATTCATTCCGAAGAGCCTCGCCTCGCCGCTGGTTGGCCGCAGCAGATTCAGCAGGCACTTGATCGTCGTCGTCTTGCCTGCGCCGTTTCGCCCGAAGAAGCCATAGCACCGCCCGGGTTCGACGCGCAGGTCGAGGCCGTTGACGGCGTCGGTCCGACCGTAGCGACGAACCAGTCGATCGATGTCGATGACGGGTGTTGGATCACTCATAAGCATTCACTCGTGCAGGGCCCGCGCCCGCTTCTCTTCGAATGCGTCGAACCGCTCTTCCGCCAGGCGCAGGAACTCGGATTTCCCGATCTGCAGGTGATGCGCCTGAACGACCGCGTCGTCCATCGCTTCGGCGACGAGTTTCAGACGGACGTCTTTTCTGAATGGCGAACTGCTGGCGCGAACGAAACAGCCTTTGCCAGCGATGGTTTCGATGATGCGCTGGTTTTCGAGCTCCGCGTAGGCCTTCGCGATCGTGTTGCGGTTGACGCGCAGCTCCTCCGCGAGCGGCCGGATTGACGGCAACGGCTCGCCGGGCCGGACGGCGCCGGACGCGGCGGCGGACTTCACCTGCTCGACCAGCTGGAGGTAAACGGGCTTGCCGGATTTGAAATTCAGTTGAAAGCGCACGTCAGTGGCCCATCTGTCATAGGACAGTATGACAGTTGGGCCACCGCGTTGTCAACTTCGCCGGGCGCTAGGGCGTCTGGGCGGGCAGAAAGGCGGCCTGCGCCGAGCCAGTCACGCTGTCGAAGGTCGCGCTGATCGAGGCGCTGCCCGCGGCGACGGCGGTCACCAGGCCCGTCGATGAGACGGTTGCGATGGCGGGGTTCGACGACGACCATGTCGCCGTCGTGGTGACGTTCTCGGTGGTGCCGTTGGCGAGGTTTGCGACGGCTGAATACTGCGCGGTGGCGCCGACGGCTGGCGCGGCGCCGGTCACCGTGACGGTGTTCACGGCCGATGGTGCGGTTGACGAACTGCCGCATGCGGCTGTCAGCAGTCCACACGCGACGACGACGAGCGCGAAAGACACGGCCTTCGTCCATAGATATGCGGTCCGGTCCGTTGGTACATCCTTGAACATCTTGCTGCCTCCAGATTCGCAGTGCACTGGCTCTCTGGCGGTTGAGACCGGGCGCGCGTGGCAGGATGAAGGCGGGGTGATGAAGAAAGCGTGACAGCCTGGGCTACTTGGTCACCCAGGTGCGACCGTCGCTGTCGATATGCACGATGGTGCCATCGAATCCACCAGTGGTGATTTCGTAGCCTGAGGCGGTTGTGTGCATCTCAGGTGCGAACTCGATGCCGTCCACTCGCACATTCGATGCATTGAGCACATCGAGCGTTGTGGCGAACATGCCGTGCGCGGCGCGATACCCGCGCTGCCGATAGTACAAGCGCCTCAGCGCCCACTTGATCCGTTCATTTGGATCATCGACGAATGTCTCCGGTGCGCCGCCCGCTCGAGTATTGGAGAACTGCACGTATCCCCACCGCTCGGGCATGTGCATATCGATGGCACCTTGCGGGCTCCAGACCCAATTGTCTTCGGGTAACGGGGTCGTGCTGCCGGGCTGTGTTCGCTTCGAATACTTCCCTTCCCGAATGTCGGTCTGCCACTCGACCCGCGAGAAATTGACCCGCCACTTGTCTCCGGCTCTTGGCGGCTGATGCCCCGGTGCCGCTTCCTTCAGGATCTTCCAGGGCAATGCCATTTCGACCGTCCAACCGCGATCGCGATCGCCTGGACGATTCAACGTGCCCTGGACGTTCACGCCGACCTGCAATCCATCGATGTTCCAGCCATTGATCGCCGGGCCGCCGTCTCGATAGGGCTTGATCAGCATCAAGTCCCACGGCGTGCCGAGCGCATTCACCTCGAGCTCGTAGTAGGCATGTGTATCACCGTCGGGATCGATGAAGACTTCGAAGTCGTTGTCGCGGAAGATCACTGAATCCCGCTCGGTCAGTGTCGCCCAGACGTCCGGCTCCTCGATGTCGGCTGCGATATAGAACCACTGGTCGTCCCACAACATCTTGGCGCGGGTTCCAAAGCGCGGGCGAGGGCCACGCTCTCCTTGAATGTCGACAAACGCTTCGGTCCACGCGGCAGCGGCCCACGATGGCTCGTCGAGCTTGCCATCGATCTTCACTGGTGTGGCGGTACGGTAGGCGATGTAATGCTTCGGCGCGAATGGAGCGGCCTCCAGGTCGACCGGGGGCCGCTGAAATGCAGGCGTGGTGAGCGCACACAGAACGGTGAGAACGATTGTGGCTGTGAACAATCTGGGCATCACAGCGCCTTCTGCTTCACGAGCTTCCAACGGCGTTCCCCGTCTGGCAGGAAGAATAACGCCTCCGCATCACGATAGTGCTTCAGGTACTCCGCGCTCTTCGATGGGCCGAGCACAAACAACGCATCGTCCAGCGCGTCGCCGTCGGTTCCAGTGTCGGTCAGCACCGCGACGCTCAGCATCCCCTGCACGGGCTTCCCCGTTCGGGGATCCATAATGTGCGAGTACCTGACGCCGCCAGCCTCGAACGACTTCTCAGAGCTTCCGGCGACCGACAGCGAGCGATTGTGGAGAGGCACAGTGTACGCAACCTTGCTCGCGTCCACCGGAT
>JBPYFA010000157.1:0-15725 GCA_051986585.1 Vicinamibacterales bacterium
TGTATCGGCCGGCCTGACGCATGAACCACACAGGAGTTGCGTCAACCGGCTCCCGCCGGCAGGCTTTCAAAAAGCGATCGTTCACGCCGAGACCAGAGTCTTGGCGAGCGCGATGAGATCTTCGAGCCAGAGCGGCTTAAACCGGATGGAAGCGCCCAGCGACTTCAGTTCGTGTTGAACCGACTCAGCCAGAAAGTAATCGCCTGTGACGATCGCGACCGGCACATCCACCAGGTGGGGCTTCGAGCGAACCAATCGCAGAAACTGCAACCCGTTGGTGATGGGCATCCGCATGTCGAGGATGATCGCGTCGGGATGAACGCTGTCGGCGAGTTCGAGTCCGGCTTCGGCCGACAATGCGGTCTCGACGCCGAAACCTTCCAGCTTCAGCATTCGGGCAAAGGTGTCGGCGACAGAACGGTCGTCGTCCACGATCAGGATCGTCCGGGTCGTCTGGTCGGCGACGCTTTCGGTCGAGGCAATCACTGCATCATTCTGAAGGTAAAAGACATGGCCCGTCAAGGCCGAGCCCGGTTTGACCGCGTTTCACTATACAATTGCGGCGAGGACGCGTTATAATTCGCGGTTCTTTTTCCAGACCCTGCCATATTTTCTCCCGCGTGGAGGTCACGTGAGCCCGATACTGGTTCGCCCTGTTCGCGAGCAGCTGGAGCACGATCGCGTCATCCGACTCTTGCAGGTTCGGCTGAAACGCCGTCATGACGTGACAACCAACATCGGAGAAGACCAGACAGCGGCCGTCCGCATCGGACAGGTGCAGATTTTTCCAGATCTCGTGCTGACCTCAACTGAACGGGGCCACAAGTTGATGGGAACGGTAGAGGTCGAAACGGCGGAGTCGGTCAACCATCTCGAAGCCATGGCGCAGTGGGCGCACCTCGGCCGCGCGCGCGCTCCCTTTCACCTATATGTACCGGCTGGATCGGTCGACATCGCACGCCGGCTCGCGGCTGAAAACCAGGTGAACGTCGCCGAGATTTGGAGCTACCACACGATCGGCGATCAGACCCGCTTCACGATGGTGCATCGAGCCGCTCCCACTCCAGAGCCGCGCCGTGTCGCAGCGGCGAAAACGGCTCGGCCGGCGGCTGCACGGCCGGGAGTCGCTCGTGCAGCAGCACCCGCGCGCCGTGCGAAACCGGCCGCGCGGAAATCGGCGGCCGCGCATTCGAAAGCGCCAGCCCGGAAAAGCAGTCGGGCGCAAAAGAGGAAATAGCCCTGCCACACCTCAGGTTCAGCCGCGACAAGCGCGGGTACGAGAACACGTTTGTCGTGCACACGCACGGCTCGGGCGGCCGTCGGCGCGGGAAGTCACGCTCGCGCATCCTGTATTGGTTCCGCACGCCCCCCGGCGTCCGAATCGGCCGTTCAGCACTTGATGAGGACGCGATTCGACTGATCGAGCAGCACAATCCCGACGTCGAGTTCGATTGGACGCGAATTCTCAAAGGCCAAGAGGCTTCAGCTGACGTAAAGACCGCGGCTTCGCAGGATCGACGTACAACGCCGCGGCCGCGTGAGGTGCCGGCGCGCCGGACGGAAGACAGCCCGGCGACGGCAGCTGTATCAATCGGATCTCACGAGCTGGATGAAACTCAACCGTCGATCGATCCGGTCATTGCGATCGAGGTCGCCGCACCGATTGATGTGTTCCGGCCCTCTGCCCCCGATCCGATTGTGGAGCGGGTCGAACCAGCCGAAGTCGAGGTGATTGAAGAGTTTCTCGCGGAGCCACGAGTCGAAGCGCCGGCACCTCGACCGCATGCGGGGGATACGATCAGCGCGGTGGAATCGCGCCTCGGCTCCGAAGGACTCTCGCGCCTTCGGGCTCGTTACGCGGAGGTCATGGCCCGGATTTCCGAGACAGTTTCCGACCCCGCCCGCCAGGAAGAGCTGAAAACGCAGGCCGAGCGTCTAAACCCCGACACGTGGGTAACCGAAGCAGAGGTGAACGCCGGTCTCGAGTCGTATGAGTCTGTTTTTGAATCACTTCGGTCGGTCGTTGGTCGCAGACGCCGGCGGCGCCGCCGGTCGGTCGATCACGGCCGTGACTCCACCGCGCAACCAATCGCAAGCCCAGAGTCGAATGAGCACGAGCCGGACACCTCCGATCTCGGCGAAGAAGCCGGGGAAGACCACTAGCCTTATAATCGAACCATGCGAGCTATTGATTTTCAGCGGGCGCTGAAAGTGTCTGCAGCCGCGGCGCTTCTGGCCGCGGGCGGGTCGCTTCACGCGCAAAACGCACCGCCTACCGCACCGCCGCCGGCGTCGACGCAGCAGCCGGCGCCAGACAAGCCGGTCATCACGCCCAACGTTCCGCAGGGCGGAGTGATTCGCCGTAGCTTCGACATCGTCTCGACCGACGTCATCGTTCGCGACAACAAAGGGCAGTTCATCGCCGATCTGAACAAGAACGACTTCGACGTCTACGAGGATGGCGTCAAGCAGGAACTCGTCTCGTTCATCCTGACGCATGGCGGCCGCGTCTACAATTCGACGCCCGCACCAGCGCCGCCGGTGATGGAAGGCATCATCCTTCCGCCGAGCCGGCCGACCAACGATGCCGCCGGACGCATCTGGCTGATCTTCGTCGACGACCTCCACCTGGATTTTCAGAACACCGGCCGCATCAAGAGTTTGTTCAAGCAGATCGCGAACGAGCTCGTCCACGAAGGAGACATGTTCGGCATCGTCTCGACCGGGCCGTCTTCGCTGGCTATTGATCTGACCTACGACCGCAAGCGACTGACCGAGGCGATCGACAAGATCTCCGGGGCGGGTTTGAAGCCGAACGAAATTCTCGACGCACCGCTCGGCGCCGAAGGTCCATCGGAGGTTCGCTACCGCGCCCACGTCGCGTTCGATACCGCCTACAACATCATGAAGACGCTGGAGTCGGTCCACAACCGGCGCAAGGCGTTCATCTACGTCAGCAATGGCTACGATTTCAATCCCTTCGCCGAGACCCGCAAGAAGCAGGATCAGGAGAAGTGGAATGAAATGAATCCGAACGCCAACAGCGACACGAGCAACAACGTCAACAACGGAACCGGGACCGGCGATGGCAGCAACGCCAGCGACGTCAACCCGTTCATGCAGACGGGCAACGAGTTCAGCTTCGCGGATCTTGCCAATGAGCTGAGCGAACTGACCCGCGAAGCGAATCGCGCCAATTCGACGATCTACACCATCGACCCGCGCGGGCTGGTCGGCATGCCCGATCTCGACCAGAACGTCGACATGATGGACTTTCAGGATTACATCAGAACGTCGCAGGACAGCCTTCGCGTGCTCGCCGAGCAGACCGGAGGCTTTGCCACGATCAACCAGAACGATTTCATGAAATCGTTGAAGCGGATCGATGCCGAGACCAGCGACTACTACGTGCTCGGCTATTACTCGTCCAATCCCGATCCGACGATGCGCAAGCGCAAGGTGGAAGTGAAGGTGAACCGCCCGAACCTCGAGCTGCGTTACCGGACAGAGTACACGCTCAAGCCGACCAAGGCGCCGGCGCCGAAGAAACCCTCAACGACACCGACAACGCCGAAGAAGGGCTGATATCAACAAGCAGCAGTTGCGCTGAAGACAAAAAGGGCCGGTTCGCGTAAGCGAGCCGGCCCTTTTTCTTAGCTGGAAGCTGGCAGCCGGAAACGACTACCAGAGGAGCCGGAGTCCGAGCTGCATGTCGCGAGGCCCGAAGAGGGTGTTGCTCGCGGTGGTTGGCACTCCGAAACCGGTGTTCGACGTAAAGTTCACAACCGCCTTGTTGGTCGCGGCATCGTAGGTCGAGCTCACCGCGTTGTACTTGGTGGTCCCGAAGGTCGTGTAGTTGATGGTGTTGAAGATGTTGAACGCTTCCCACAGCGCTTCGACCTGACGGGTTCCACCAATCGAGAACCGCTTCGACACTCGCATGTCGACGGTCTTGCGGCCGGTCTGGCGGAAGCCGTTGCGCGTGTCCCATGGTGCGCGGTTCGACGCGCCGGTGCCATTGACGCTCTGGGTGCTGACGACGCCCGTGCCGTTCAGGGCGCCGCTATTGATCGTGATCGTCGGGTTCAGAGGCAGGCCGCTCTCGAACGTGCCCGTTCCGCTGACCTGGAAGCCATGGAAGAAGTCAGGCGCGTACAGCGCGCTGACCACGCCACGGTGGCGTCGATCGAACGAGGACGGGCCTTCCTCCGCGTCGTTGTTGAAGGGATCGACCATCGTCGCGAAGTTCGAGATGAAGGTCGTCGAGTTCTGGCCGGTGTCTTCCGCCTTTGACAAGGTGTAGTTGGCGGTGAACAGGAGACCCTTGTTGAAGCGCTTGTTCGCCTGCAGCACCATCGCGTGATACGTCGAGTCGACGATATCGGCCACCTCGATCGCATTGTTGATGTTCGCGTCGGGGCGGGTTCCGCGGTAGAACGGGAACGTGCCCTTGCTCTGGCCATCGACGATGAATTCGACCGTCGAATTTGCGGGGCTCAGGTTCGTATCGACGAAGGTCGGCAGGTGCGATCCTCCGCTGTAGAGATACGAAGCCGAGACCGTGATGTCAGGACCAATGGCACGATCGACGGTCAACTCGGCCATGTTGATCTGCGGACGCTCGAGCGTCGGCGACAGATACTGGATCGACGGCTTCGCAGCAGTCGCGGGCGGCGCCGTGAACACAGACGGGTACTGCGGCGCGCCAGGTGAGGTCGGCGAGAAGTTGTAGGAGGCGAACGTGACGCCGTTGTTGGTCAGCGCGCTCGAGATCACGCTGTTGCTCGATCGCCCGTAGTACAGGCCCCACCCGCCGCGAATCACGGTCGTGTGCGTACCGTTGATGTCGTAGGTGAAGCCGACACGCGGTCCGAAGTTGTTCTTGTCCTGATGGAACGTGACCGTTGCCGGATAGGCCGGGTTGCCAGTGAACTTGACTCCGTTGGTTTCGGTCTCGGTCGGCTGCGGGAACTTCTGGTATTCCCAGCGCACGCCGAGGTTCAACGTCAGGACGTTGCTGAGGCGCCAGTTGTCCTGAACGTACGCGTTGTAGTCGGTGGTCGGGAACGATACGTCGCCGGCGAAACCGGCGCCGCGAAGATCGAATGCCTGGTTGTAGCTCGTGTAGTGCCGCAAGTCCGACGAGGTGCCGGCAATGAGCGGCGTGCAGCCGCTCGCGCCGAGTCCCGGAGCGCTCGGGCAATCGGATGCGATCGCATTGATGTTCGGGTACGCATAGATACCTGCACCCTGAAACAGATTGATCAGATCCTCGTGGACGTAGTTGATGTCGACGCCGGACTTGATGCTGTGGGCTCCCTTGTAATAGGTCACCGCGTCGATGAACTGATATCGACGCTCGTCGGGATATTTCGGCCGCGGCAGGAAGTTCGGAATGCCAATGTCGATGCCGCCGGTGACCGTGGTTCCTGGACCGTTGGGAGAGTTCGGCTCCTGCGCTTCGAAGTCGCGGCCGATCTGCACGCGCGCCTCGTTGAGCCACTTGGCGGACAGCACCGAGTTCAGCGAGAACAGGGCGAAGTCGGTCTTGACGGTGTCCTTGCCGTTGGCCGACGGCGAAACGGAAATGACCGGCTGCGTCTGGACGCCATTCGGTGAATCCCAGCGGTGCATGTTGTACTGCGCCGTGAACGTGTGCTTGTTGTTCGCGGTGTAATCGACCTTGCCGAGCAGGATGTCGTTGTTGCCCTCGCGCGGATTGAAGACGCTCAGCCCGTTGTAGAAGGCCAAGGTTGCTGCGCAACCCGGTGCCGTGCACGCTCCGGTTATGAAGTTGGCCTGGCTCGGACGCACGAAATACGGGAAGTTCCGGCGCTGGCCGTCGTAGTTCACGAAGTAGAAAACCTTGTCGGTGCGAACCGGTCCGCCGACGCTGCCACCGAACTGTTGACGCCGTTCGTTCGGCCGATCGACGCCGGCGGGGAAGAAGGGGTCGGTTGCGGTGAACGCATCGTCGCGCAGGAAGTAGAAGCCTTCCCCGTGCACCGCGTTCGTGCCTGACTTGGTCACGGCATTCACGGTGCCGCCAGCGGCGCGTCCGAACTCCGCAGAGAAGTTGCTGACGCCGACCTGGAATTCCTTGATCGCCGCCTGGCTGATCGAATACGACGTGCGGGTGCGGCCGCGCGCTTCGGAGAAGAACGCCTGATTATTGTCGGCGCCGTCGACGGTGTTGTTGTTGTAGAGACCGGAGATGCCACGATAGCTGACCAGCCCGAAGTTGCCGTCGTTGGTCACGCCAGGGCCGAGCAGCACGAAGTTCTCCCATCGGCGTCCATTGATCGGCAGGTTCTGAATGGCGGTCTCGCCAATTACGTTCGACACGTCGGTTCGACGCGTGTCGATGAGCGGTGATTCCGCCGTAACGGTCACCGATTCGGTGACACCCGCCGCACGCATCTTCACGTCGGCGGCCAGTGTCTGACCGACGAGGACCTCGAGATTGCCAAACGTCGACGACTGGAAACCGCCGAGGGAGGTGGTGATCTCGTACACGCCTGGCTGCAGCGCGTTGGCTCGATAACGGCCGCCTTCGTCGGTGACCAGCTCGCGGGTGACGTTGGTGGCAGTATTCTTCACGACTACCGTCACGCCCGGCAGCACTGCGCCGGTCGTGTCGGTCACAACCCCTTCGATATTGCCGGTGGCCGCGGTCTGCGCGACTGCGATTCCGGACAGAGAGACGACCGCAAAGACCGCCGCGGTCAACAATCGAAACACCTTGTTCATCGAGACTCCTTGAAACGTGCGAACCATTGGCTGCCTGAGGAGATGAAAAGACGGCATTGCTCAGGAAAACGGGATGAATGGGCGTTGAACGTGCCCAAATAGCCTAGCACACTGGGAGGGAGCTGGCAGGGATGGATCAGGGCTTCCGTAACGACTTCGTAAAATCCTGATCAGCGCGAGATTCGGCCATCTGCGACTCGAATCGGTCGAGTTCCTCCGCCGGCATCCCGTAGGTGTGGGAGTTGTCGGGGAACGAGTCGCTCCGGACCTCGGCGGCATAGCGCCGCAGCGCATCCAGCGCCGTTTGTCCCAGATCGGCGTATCGCTTTACGAAACGCGGCACGTGTCCGCGGGTCAGGCCCAGCAGGTCATGCCAGACGAGTACCTGTCCGTCACAGGATGGGCCCGCACCGATGCCAATCGTGGGAATCTTCAGCGCATCGGTAATGCGCGTCGCAACTGGAGCCGGAATCGCCTCGAGCACGACAGCAAAGCAGCCGGTGCGCTCGAGCGCGCGGGCTTCATCGAATATGCGGCGCGCGTCGGCGGCGGTTCGGCCTCGCGCCTTGTAACTGCCGGCAAGGCTCGCCGACTGTGGTGTCAGGCCGACATGCCCCATCACGGGGATGCCGGCGTCGAGGATTGCGCTGATCCGCGTCAGCGTGCGGCCAGCGCCTTCCAGCTTGACGGCATCCGCGCCGGCGTCCTTCACAAAGCGGATGGCGTTTCTCAGCGCTTCGTCTTCTCCCGTTTGGTATGCGCCAAACGGCATGTCGGCGACGACGACGGCTCGTCGCACGACGCGGGTGACCGCGCGCGTGAGCAGCAGCATCTCATCCATCGTCACCGGCAAGGTCGACTGGTGCCCGAGCATCGTCATGGCCGCGGAATCGCCTACAAGGATGATGTCGAGCCCGGCCTCGTCGGCAAGCGCCGCACTCGACGCGTCGTAGGCGGTGACCATCGCGATCCGCTTGCCGTGGCGGACGAGATCGGTGAGATCGGGAAGTGTCAGCCGGACAGGGTCGGTCATTGGCTCTGATTTTCGCATGGGAACGGGAGAACGGCGAGGTCGTGTCAGTTCTTGGTTTTCGGTTTTGAGTTATCGGTTTGGGTTTGTGGTTCTTGGTTTTTGGTTCGTTCCTGGTTTTTGGTTTGTTGCTGGTTTTTGGGTTCGTTGCTGGTTTTTGGGTTCGTTCCGGGTTTTGGTTTGTCGGGGCCGCTGTTTTTCGTTTACCCACCATTTCGAACCGACAACCACGAACGAACGGTAACCACGAACCGTCAACCAACAACGAACGATGAACTAAGAACCACAAACCACAACCGATAACTGAAAACCGAAAACCAAGAACTGACGCCGAAGCAGTAAGTCCCTACAGTAGCCCCGCCAGTTCCGGATGTCTGAGCGGCACGTTGTCGATGAGGCGCGTCGATCCGGCTCGTGCCGCGACCACGAGCGTCGGCTCGCCCTCGAACACCACGAGGTCCGCGTAGTCCACCTGCAAGCCCTCGAGTTCGTCGCGCGCGGCGGCTACGGGATCGGTTCCGGCCGTGTGGGCTGCGATCGCCGCTCTCAGGGCGCGTGGGATGGCGAGCGCGCGCAGCCGATCGGCAGCCGACAACCGCGCGTTTCGCGACGACAGCGCCAGGCCGTCAGCCTCGCGCACGGTCGGGACGACGACAATCTTGAGATTGAAGCGCAGGTCTCGAACCGTCTGCCTGATCACGGCTACCTGCTGCGCATCCTTCTGACCGAAGAACGCGACGTCCGGCTCGACGATGTGGAAAAGCTTGACGCAGACGGTGGCCACGCTGTCGAAGTGTCCAGGTCTGAAGGCCCCTTCGAATTCGAGTGCGACGCCTCGGGCAGCGACCGAGGTCGCATCATCAGCCGGGTACATTTCTTCGACCGGTGGAACGAACAACGCGTCGACGCCGGCGGCACGGGCGACTTCGATGTCGCGAGCTTCCTGGCGGGGGTACGACGCGAGATCTGCGGGATCGTTGAACTGCCCGGGGTTGACGAAGACGCTGGCGACGACATGCGCCGACATCCGGCGCGCGGTACGAAACAGGGCGACGTGGCCGTCATGAAGCGCGCCCATGGTCGGCACCAAGCCGATCGCATGACTTTGGTGACGGGCAAGGTGTTCGCGAACTTCGGCAACCGAGCGCAGGAGTTTCATCGATCCACTCCCTTGGTCGCCGGCGTGGAATGTTCACGCGTGGCAGTGCGCGACTGATTGAGATCGCGTTGCGTCTCGGCGACGAGTGCACGGTACAGCGGTTCGAGATCGGGAGCGTGCTGACGGAGAGCGGCGAGGTGCATGTCGATCGTCTGCCAGTCGCCACGCGCAATCGGACCGGTGAGCTCGAAGTCGTTGTCGATCACTCGCTGCATCAGGGGAAGAAGCGCCTCGGCCGGCGCGCCGGACCGTTCGAACATTCGAGCGGCGGCGCGATGCAGCGTCACGAGATAGTTCGACGCGGTCGCCGCGCCGGCATGATACAGCGCCCGCAGCTCGTCGCGAATCGGGAAGGGAAGCAGTCCGAGCTCGCCGGCGAGCCAGTTTCCGCGAGCGACCGCGGCGTCGTTCTCACCGGTGATTGCCGCCCAGGCGCCGTCGAGTTGCTCGGGGCCGCGGCCAAGCACGATCGTTTGAAGCGGATGCAGACCGAACCGATGCGTGTGCGGCGCCAGTGCCGCGAGCGAGGTCGCGCCGCTCGTGTGCGCGATCCATGGTCCGGGAGAAATAGAGCCGGCCACGTCGGCAATCGCGGAGTCGGGGACGCAGAGAAGCACGAGGTCGGCATCAGTTTGAACGAGTCGGTGACCGCGTTCATTGAGTCGGGCGGAGAACGCCGTTCCGACGCGGCCGTGACCGACGATCCGGATCGAATTGAACATCGGACTCACGGTTATTGTACAGGTTCGGGAGCGATGTTCACTTGTCCCGCTGAAACCACGCACCGACGGTTACGTCGAAGATGCGAAGATTCGAAGAGATAAATCGAAGAAGCCAAACCGGCTGGCGCCAATGCGCCGGCCGGACCACGCGACGGTGGCGTCCGCCGCCACGCGCTTCGCGCGCCAGACGGCTCGAGCACCACAGATACAAACAGCTAATGAATCGAGTGCTGGTTGTATCTGTGGCGCTCGAGCTGTCTGGCTGCCGGCCGTAGGCCGGCGCGGCGGCGGACGCGGTCGTCGCTTGGGCTTCGATCCTTCGAGCCTTCGGACCTTCGACCTAAGCCGTCAGCCCGTGCAGCGCGACAGTGAAAACTGTTCGGACGGACGAATCAGCCGAGAGCCCGCCGCGTGCGATCGATTGCTTCGGCCAGGTAGTGTTCGTCCATCTCGATTCCCACGAAGTCCAGGCCGAGTTCGGCGGCCGCGACGGCCGTACTGCCAAGGCCGAGGAATGGATCCATCGCCGTCGTCACACGCGGCAGGCCGTGAAGCTTGAAACAGAATTCGGGGACGCGGGGAGGGAACGTGGCCGGGTGCGGGCGGTCCTTGTCGCGGCTCTGGATGGTGTCGTACGGGATGAACCAGGTGTTGCCGCGGCACCGACGATTCTCACCGCCGGTTTGCCAGCGCGCGATGTTCGAGGCGTCCTGATAGGGGACGCCGATCGCCCGTCGATCCAGCGGCGTCCGGCCTTCCCGCGTGAAATGAAAGATGAACTCGTGGCAGTCGTTGACGAACCTCGGGCTGTTGATCGGCTTGTAGTGGCCGACGGCAAGATCCCGGTCGAGGTCGGCAGCCGTTCCAGCGGCATCCCGGTCGATCGCGATCGATTTGATCCAGTGGATGGTGTTCTGGAGTTGCAGGTGCGGGCGCACCGCCTGCGCGACATCCATCGCGGTCCACGGATCGGTCGGCTTCGCGCCGACGTTGAGAAACAACGAGCCATCAGGCTGCAGGACGCGCCGCACGGCGGCGATCCAGGCGCCCGTCCATTCGAGGTAATGCTGGCGCGGCATCGAGTCGTCGTACGACCGGTAACGAACGCCAAGGTTGTAAGGCGGTGAGGTGACGACCGAGGAAATCGAGCCGTCCGCCAGCGACGGCAGAATGTCGAGACAGTCGCCGAGATAAAAGCGAAGGGTTCCGCCGGTCGACTTGAGAATGGTGTGGGGTCTTGGAAGCCGGTGTGGCTTCGCCGCGTGCAGCATCGGGCGTTCAGTGTAGCGCGCCCGATGGAGTTTTCGGCACTTGGGTGTGCCGATGTCGAACAACTATGACGCTTTTGCGGTGAGGTGAACGGCAGGGCGCGCCGGTGCGAGCGTGTGGTTACGCCGATGCGAATGCAGACTGCACATCGCGCCTTTCTCTTCGACGTAAGTAATCTCGCGGTTCGTTGCGACCTCCCGATAGCGTCCGGTGACGCACCCGCAGCCTAGCGTCGTGAATCCCAAGAGACGTACTAGACTCATCATGCTGACCCCCAACCGACAACGAGCAATTCCTGTACCGCAGAGCTACAAAACGACACCCCGATCGTGAGAGCTGCAGGCGGTTGTAGAGATGAACGCATTTGCGCCAGTTTTCGTACAACCACGCGCACAGCGCGCGTCACTGACAAAAGTGACAGTTCCGCGACGGGTGTCAAAAACAGTCAGGGATTGAATCGAGCTTCCCAACATATTGGATCTTGGTTCTTGGTTATGGGTTCTCGGTTCTTAGTTAGGGTTCTTGGTTCTTAGTTGGTTCTTGGTTGGTTATGAGTTCTCGGTTATCCGTTCCGCGCTGAATTACGATAAGCGCCATGCTTCAGCAGTTGCCGATTGCGATCGTGCTCGCGATCACGATCTTCGACGCCACTCGTGCGGCGCAAGTTTCCACCCAATCGATCGACATCGGCAGTCGACTGCTGCAGGAGCCAGGTGTCAAGTCGGCGATCAATCGGATCAAGCGCGACGAGCCACAGCTCGTCGATGAACAGATGCGGCTGTGCGAGATTGCGGCCCCTCCATTCAAGGAGGCACGGCGCGCGGAAGTCTTTCGCCAGACGCTGCAGTCGCTCGGGTTGAAGAACGTCCGCATCGACCGTGCGGGCAACGTGCTGGGGGAGCGGCCCGGCATCGGCTCGAGCCCGCACCTCGTCTTCAGTGCTCACCTCGATACCGTTTTTGGTGAAGAAGTCGACGTCCGGACGACTCGAGTTGGAACGGTCATCAAAGGTCCTGGGATCAGCGACGATTGTCGCGGTCTTGCTGTACTTCTTGGCGTCGTCCGCACCCTTCAGGGAGAACAAATTCAGACCCAAGGCCCGATTACATTTGTGGGTACGGTCGGGGAAGAAGGGCTCGGCGACCTACGCGGCGTCAAAGCGCTCTTCAACGGCGAACTGAAAGGGCGGATCGATCGGTTCGTGTCGGTCGACGGTGCGGGCCTCGGCATCACGCACATTGGTGTGGGCAGCCTGCGTTATCGAGTCACGTTCCAAGGGTCTGGCGGGCACAGCTATGGCGATTTTGGCATCGCGAATCCGGTTCACGCGCTCGGCCGCGCCATCGCTCGCATCGCCGACATCCAGGTGCCGTCGCTTCCAAAAACCACGTTCAACGTCGGCCGGATCGGCGGCGGGACGTCGGTGAATTCTGTGGCGTCGGAGGCCTGGATGGAGGTCGATCTTCGCTCGAGCGATCACGCCGCTTTGGCTGCGCTGGATGCCGCCGTGCAGAAAGCGTTGGACGTGGCCCTTTCCGAAGAGAACGAGCGCTGGGGCAATCGCGGACGACTGACGCTTTCCAAAACGATCGTCGGCAATCGTCCGGCCGGCCGCGTCGACGTGAAGGCACCAACCGTTCAGGCGGCGGTGTCCGTCACCCGCGCGCTGGGTCTTCCGGTGTCGCTCGACGAAGGATCGACCGACGCCAACCTGGCGATGAGTCTTGGCATCCCGGCGATCACGGTCGACGGAGGCGGATTCTCGACCGGCACACATTCGCTGGAGGAAACGTTCGATTCCAGCGACTCATGGCAGGGTACCGCGCGGGCGCTGTTGCTGGCGTTAGCGCTCTCGAGGTGAGGGAGGGGACGGAGCGGACGGAGGACACGGAACAAGCTTCAACACGGAGACACGAAGGGACGGAGTTGTTTCGTTTGTTGAACGGCGGAAAGATGACGAGCGCGACAGGAATGCTGCTACCTCCGTGACTCCGCATCTCCGTGTTGATCTTGTCCCGTGTTCTCCGTCCCCTCCGTGATCTCGCGACGCAGCACCGCAAATCGCTCCAGATCCGTTTCGCGCTGCGTCGCCATGAACGCACGCGCCACGCGAATCCGATTGATGAAGACGAGATGCAGGATGGCGAGCACGACCAGCTCGGGCATGTTCTCCCATCCAAGCGCCGCCGGCAGGAAATTCACCGACGTGGCGAGCACGAACAAACGGCTGAACAGCGGATCGGGGCCAAACCGCGAAAACTGCTGACCGAATCGTGACGCGACGCTTTCCCACCCGGGCTCGTCGGACTCGTGAAACACCTGCAGGTAACGGCCGATACGTTCGGCATTGACGTGCAGCGCAAACACGGACTCGAACCCGGCCACGAGGATCAGCAACGGCACCAGCGTGCTGATGGCGACGGTGATAACCGCCGCGGTCGCCACGGCAGTTCCTGCCCAGCCAATGAAGACGATCGGCACGACCACCATCCGCATCGTGCCGCGCTGCTGGATGGTTGCTCGCAGGACCCTGAACTCGTCGTCTTTTTTTGTCATATCGATTGCCAGTTTTTGTCACCAAGACTTAGGGGTGCCAAGGGTGCCAGGAGTGCCAAGGGTGCCAGGAGTGCCAAGGGTGCTAGGGGTGCCTCGGGTGCTAGGGGTGCTTCGGGTGCTAGCGGTGCCATGCGTGCCAAGATTGCCACAGGTGCCAAGAGTGCCACGGGTGCCATGAGGGTGCGACGGGGTGTTCGCCCGATGGACTCGAGCACCCCTGGCACCCTTAGCACTCAAAGCACTCCCGGCACCCCTGGCACTCAAAGCACGCCTGGCACCCTTGGCACCCCCGGCACTCTTGGCACCCAAGAACGATACAGTACAGCTCTGGCACTCCGCTTGTATGACGAGGCCCGCAGAGGAACGCAGAAAAGGCCCAAACCAGGCACTGGCGGGCAGTTTTTTCGCCGCTGAGTTACACAAATGGTTGCCAGGGAGCTGCCTTTGCTGATAAACTCATTTAGTTCCACCTGTTACATTGCATCGGTTGCATCCCAGCTCAGCCGGTGTCGTCTGCTTTCCGGAGGACTCGTGCGCCTGATCCGTTCTGTGTCCATGGTTCGAGTGTCGACCCTGTTGCTGGGACTTGCGGTGTGTATGCCGTTGACGGCCGACGCCGCAACGCCGCAGAAGACACCCCGCAAGAAAACAACCACTCGCGCCGCAACGGCCTCCACTGAAAAGGCGTCAGCCTCTTCCAGTCAGACCCCGACCGCCGGTTCCTCAGTTTCCGCCCGTACCCCGGCGTATTCCGCTTCCGCATCTCAAGCACGCAAGGCTCGTTTGGCACGTGCCCGAGCCGCCGCCCGCACGCGCGAAATCGCGCGGATGCGTACGGTGCAGGAGGTGATGACGCCGCGCTACAAGACGGACGAGCACGGCGAGCTCGTTCCCGATGTTCGCGCCGCGGCCGCCATCATCTTTAATCCCGCGAACGGCCAGGTGCTCTGGCAGGAAAATGCTCAGGACAAGCGCTCGATCGCCAGCATCACCAAGGTGATGACGACGGTCGTGTTTCTCGAAGACAACCCGGATCTGACGCAGGAAGTCACCGTTGAGCGAAGCGATGTCTACGCCGCGTCGACAACGTATCTCAAAGCGAACGATCGCATTGCCCTTGGGGAAGTGCTCCACCTCGTCCTTATCGCCTCCGACAACGCAGGAGCCCGTGTGCTCGCCCGCGTGTCCCACGGCGGCACCGCGTCGTTTGTCGAGCGCATGAACGAGAAGGCCCTCGAGCTTGGCCTCGAGAACACGTCGTTCGTTGACCCGTCGGGACTCAATCCATCCAATGTTTCATCCGCATACGATCTCTCGCGTCTGATCTCGTTCGCCGCGTCGGATGAGCGCATTGCACCCATCATGCAGACGGCTACCTATACGGCGCACACCAATCGTCGCGACATCAGCATCCACAGCACGAACCGGCTCGTCATGGAAGGCATGGATGTGGTGGGTGGCAAGACCGGCTTCATCAGCAAATCGGGCTATTGCCTGGCGACGCTGCTCCGGCTGCCGCAGAGCAACAATCAAGTGGCGTTTGTCGTCCTCGGTGCACAGTCGAACCCGGGCCGCTTCTGGGAGACGCGACACCTGTTCAACTGGTTGTCGGAGAAAGCCTCGGTGCTGTTCGCCAAGGAAGAAGTCCCGCAGTAATCTAACCGGGCTGTTGCGTCGCTCTTTTCCTTACTTGTAGCCCTTCTGCATCGCTGCCGCGTCGAGCGGCAGTGTAGCCACCCCGTCGACTGCCGGCATCACCGGCCGTGAGGCGTGTCGCGCATCGTACGCTTTCAAATAGCGCTGACATTGATCGCACGCGTACAGCCGATACTGCCCATCGCGGCTCGCGAAAGAAGTGATGCGACGCCGATCGTCGTTCAGGCAGAACGGACACGTCAGCTGCTGAAAGCGCCAGCGCGCCAGGCATCGGCCGCAAATGAGGATGCGATCGGCGGCGGGCGTGATCACCGCGAAGTCCGGTTCACCCGCGCACAATGGACACGTGCCGTGCGTCCAGCCGGCGAGATCGCTCTTGGCCATGATCGCGTCGGCCGAGCGCGTGAGAAATGGACGCATCGCCTGCAGGAACACGGGCTCGAGTCCCGCCGCATCAGCGTGAATCGCTGGCGCTCCAGCTCTTGCCGACTCGTACCACGATCGTACCGCCACCGGAAGCCGGTCGGTGTCCCGACACAGCGTCTCGATCCGGCGGAAATCCGAGTCCTCGAGCGCCTCGTGA
>JBPYFA010000158.1:0-4302 GCA_051986585.1 Vicinamibacterales bacterium
CTCCCGGCCTGGCTTCGGTCTGACTGAGAGGCGTAAAAGTCGTTGGGGAACTGTCATGCCCTTCGCCGGTCTCGATCGCGGGGTGAGCTGGTCGGATGCCGCAGGCCCCTTGCTGCCGGGCCACCGAAACCGTTGAGCATCTTGACGCCGCTCACGGGCAAATCGTTACACCCCTAATTCTGCCGCGGCGTATCAGTCATGCCAGTTCTGAAGCTGCCTCTCCGCGAATGTGACTGGCGCCTGGCGACATCATGTGGCGTGTTGGTTCGATGAGCATCAGGCCACTGATTCATGCGAGCGTTGCGGGGATATCTAAGGTGTGGCAGACGTGCGTCGAAGCCTGCTTTGGGCGGAGTCGTTCGAAGTTCTCTCGGATGAACCTTTGGCGTACCTAAGTACCGGTCTCGAAAAATATTCGCGTGTGCGCAGCCGCACAGACCCTGCTTCCGCTCGAGGTTTCGGCAGTCGAATCTTGCTCACCGCATTCGTGTTGAGGCGGGGCCGCGGCACCGGCATCGCCATCGCGGCAGCCTCGGGTGGTTCGTCGTCATCCGGCGCGGCTTGGTAGTAAGCCTTGGCAATGGCTGCGAACCGGTCGACCCTGTCGCTCCGGCCTTTCGAGCGATGATGGTCAGCCAGATCTGAATACCGGTCGTAGAAGAAGAGATGAGAATCGAGGACGCCGCCGGTCGGGTCAGCCGCCCCGCTGAACAACCCGAGCACCCACACGAACACCTTCATCGACATGATGTCGAAAACGATGGAAGCGTGTGACCAGATGGACGCCATGTTCCCAGGATAAGCATCTCACCGTCGGACGACGAGACCCAAACTGGAGCGATCCCGGCTCTGCGAATGGTTGGCGGTTCCGGCAACAAAACCGAATCACTGCTGCGACTCAACGAGGCTCGCCGTCAGAAGCGTCAGATCGTCAGGCTGCACCTGACCCGCCAGCTGGCGATGGACGTCGCCGAGAATCGAGTCGAGCAGCATGGCTCCGCCGTCAGGAACACGCTCGATCGCTGCGGTGAAGCCCTCCTCCGCTCTCCCGTCGTCATTCGCCAGCGGCTCCCACACACCATCCGTGTAGAGCAACAGGTGATCTCCGGCGCCCATTGGCACAACCGCTGCCTCCCACGCTATCCCTGTCAGCACGGGCGAAACCAGAGGACCGGTGCTCGGCAGCCACGCCGGACTGCGGTCACGGCCCCACAGCAATACAGGTGGATGACCCGCGTTCACATAACGCACCTGACACTCGTCGGGAGAAATCAGCGCGGCGACAAGGGTGACGAATCGATCCGGGCTGAAGGCCGCGAGTCCCATCGACACGCGCTCGACGACCGACACCGGGTCGAACCCGTCAACGTGCGATGCATGAAATGCGCTCTTCACGATCCCGGTCAGCATCGCCGCCGACACGCCATGACCGGATACGTCAGCCATCAGTAACGCCGTCTGTCCTCGAGGTGCGCTGGCGTAGTCATAAAGGTCTCCGCCGAGACCGGAACACGGCGAGTACCGGGCGCAGACCGAAACACGATTGAGGATCCGTTCCCGCTCCGGCAGCAGGCTCTGCTGGAATGCCCGCGCCTCGGCCATCTCGGTTTCGAGCCGTTTCAGGTTCTGCCGATGGTCTTCGCGGCGCCAGCGGAGCTCGATGCAACGCTCGACGAGCGTGCGGAGGACCTCGCGATCGAACGGTTTCTGAATGAAGTAAAACGCGGGGCTGCGGATCGCCCGCACCAGCTTTTCGTCGAGGTCGTCCACGCTGCCCGTCATCAGGATCACGTCGACGCCGGGAAGACGCGCCTTGAGCTGCGCCATCAACTCGAATCCGTCGAGATCCGGCATCCGGATATCGACAATCGCCAGATCCGGATGAAACTCGCCGGCCAGCGACAGGGCATCGCGCGAATGGCGTGTGCCGATCACCTGGTGATCGTTGCTGAGCACGCGCTCGACCGCCCGCAGCATGCCGGGTTCATCGTCGACGACGAGAATGCGGGCCGATCTGGCGATCATTGCAGCGGCGGCGGCGAAACCGCCTCTGGAACAAGCACGCGTACGTTCGTGCCGCTGCCCGGCTCGCTTTGAATCGTCAGCGTGCCATCGACCTCCCAGAGGATCGATCGGCAGATTGAGAGGCCGAGGCCGTTCCCGTTCTCTTTGGTCGTGAAAAATGGCTCGAGCACGCGTGACAGATTCTCGGCTGGAATTCCGCATCCGCTGTCGGCGATTGACATCTCGACCAGGCGATCGCGCGAGCGGACCGTCACGGTGATCCGCCCGCCTTGCGGCGTCGCCTCGCGCGCGTTGCTGAGCAGATTGAGGAACACCTGTTCGAGATCGCTCTGGCTGCATGCGACCTCCGGCACATCGTCCGGCACGTCGACATGCAGTTCGATGGCGCTGCGGCTCAGGCCGTACTTCAGGATGGCCGAGGCCGTGTCGATCGCTCGCCGCACGTGCCCGGCGTTGCCACGGCGGGCCGCGTTTCGCGAGAACGTCAGCATGCCGCCGAAGATGCGGCGGCACACCTGGAGGGACTTCTGCACGTGCTCGAGGTCTTCGACGAACACCGCCGGTGCGAGCGTTCCGCCGCGAAGGTCCGCCTGCATCTGCTGGATCAGCGGGAGCATCGACCCGAGGGCGTTGTTCAAGTCATGTGAAACGCTCCGTGCCAGATCGGCCATCGCGTTCTTCCGCTCGGCGGTGACGACGCGTGCGCGAAGCGATTCGGTGCGGTGCAGGTTCTGGATCGCGATCGCCGCCTGCGAGCGAAAGTGTTCGACGAGCTCGGCATCGAAGGGCTTCAGCTGTTCCGGATGGCGAGAGGCAATCTTGAGGACGCCGACGAGGCTCTCCCGCGTCACCAGCGGCACGCACAGCATCGAGCCTTCGCGAACGTTCCCGCTTTCGCCATCGTGCCTGCGGTTGTAGTCGAGCAACTCCGCCAGCGCGCCGGCCGGCTGCCCGTTCCATTCCCGCCACCGGTCGCCGTGTCGATCGAAGCCGTACACCTTTTCTGATTGGAGCAACGCTGCCGCCTCGCCCGCCAGCGGGAGCCTCAGTCCGATCCGTTCGCTCTTGGCCTTGGTCCACGCGATCTGTTCAGCGACGAGGCGCAACGAGTCCTCGTTCTCCTCGCGGATGAGCAGCGCCGAGGAATGATCGTAGAGGGTCAGCGATCGGATGCCGTCCATGATCTGGTAGAAGAGATCCTTGGGATGGATCTGTTCCATGATCTTCCGGTCGATCCGATCGCGTACGCCGAGAAGCCGATCGCGATCGATCCGGTGAACGGCAGCTGACAGCACCGCCGCGATGCGCCCAATCAGGCGTCGATCCTCCCGATCGAAGTCGCGCTCCGGAGCAAGCAGCGCGATGGCGCCCCACGCGCCGCCACGCCGCCGCACCGATCCGATCAACAGGTCGCGCTGAACCGGTGGATGGGTATGCCGGATGTAGCGCGTCAGCACCCGCAGGTCCCAGGTCGCACGCCGTGGCAATGCGAACAGCAGGTCAGCTTCGGAGCGACCGGCACGAAGCGTGGCGATACAACCGTGCTCCGCCCGAAAGAACTCGCGCGTGTCGCGGAGCGCATGCCGCAGGGCCTTGTGCGGCTCGCGGACTTCCTTGAGATGAGCTGACAGGCCGTCGAGGAATTTCAGCGAGGCCAGTTCGCGTTGCGCCGGTAGCATGACCCATCAGGATGGTGCTCGAACCGGCACGCGGTCAAGTCTTGTATCCGCGGCGGAGGCGACGAAGATCACGGAACGAGCTTTAACACTGAGCCACAGAGAGTCGGAGAATCCGCTCCACGTACTCTCTGTCGGTTGTCGTGCCGCTATGCGGGCTTACCCGAATGACATTGAATGTGCGTGTGGCGCTCGACCTTTGTGAGCCGGTTCTTGTCGACGAACCGTCGCTCCTTGGGCGCAATTGGTTTGCCGCAGCTGGCGCAGATGACCTGCTTCGCCTTTCCGAAAAACATATCTGCCTCCGGCTTCGAGTGTAGCGCCCTTGGCGCGCCGCGATCGACTATTTCTTCGTGCGGTGACAGAACCACGCGCCCGAGCGACTTGATGGAACCTTTCCAGCCGTTGCAATGTGAGCAGAGGTAAAGTGTGAAGAGCTAATATCAGTCGATGGCGATTGAGAACCAGGTACCCGGCTCTCCCCTGACGGTGAACGGCATCGAGCCGGAGAAGCACGAGGTCACGCGGTTGACGATCGTCTTTCCGTTGACGCAGGATGCCTTGATTCTCTGGCGATCAAGCAGACCCGATCACCGCCTTT
>JBPYFA010000159.1:0-17074 GCA_051986585.1 Vicinamibacterales bacterium
CGGAGCGCGTGGCTGGCCTGGTTGTCGCGAGCCCGTCATCGAATCGGCTACGAGATTACGGGACGGACGTGGATGTATACCCGCACCGTCGCAAGACCACGCGCGCTGCGACGACGGCACTCGGTCGTGAACCAATGGGATCTACTCGAGGCGATTGACGGGTGGCCCTCCGGCGGGCCGGACCCGGCACGGGATCCCGTAGAAATGGCGTCCGATGTGCGGGCCGAGCGAGAGATGGACCGTCGTCTCGCTACCGGCGGCGTCAAACGATCTGACGAATTGGTGGTCGTTCACGTCAGCGCCGGGAATCCGTTTCGGCGCTGGCCCGAAGCGGCGTTTACAAAACTCGTCGCCGATCTTGCGGCCGGTTCCGCTGACCGGCGGATCGTGCTCAGTTCCGGGCCATCCGATCGTGAAGCGGCCGCTCGCGTCGCCGCTGCGGCCCGGCAGGCACTCGGACCAGCGGCTGAGCGGGTCGTGGACGTGGGAGAGTTCGATCTGGCCGAGCTGCGGGCGCTCATCGAGCGGAGCAAGCTCTTCATCGGCGGCGATTCTGGTCCCTTGCACATTGCGGCAACCACTTCGACGCCAATAGTGGGAATATATGGACCAACCGAACCAGCCCGATCCGCCCCGTGGCGCGACCCGCGGTTCGCAACCGAATCGGTGGAAGTGGCAGGGCTGCCCTGCCGGCCCTGTGATCAGCGGGTATGTGAGCCTGGCGATTTTCGATGTCTAACTACGTTGAAGCCCGAAGAGGTCCTTTCGGCGGCGAACCGCGCGATGAACGCGCACGTCTGACGGTTGCCGGCAATCCCGCGGCCGGTCTGGAGCGGGCGGCGTACTACGCGCTGCTGGCGTTTGTCGCACTGCTGCCGTTTTCGATCTTTGCCTCGGAACTGCTGCTGACCATCACCGGGGTCCTCTGGCTCGCCGTGATCGTTCGCGGGCACGAGACGTTCGAAGCGCCTGGCATGTTCTGGCCGCTCGTCGCTTACGCTGCAGCAACGTTCGTCGCATCTCTTTTTTCCGTCGACCCGCCAACCAGCCTGATCGACTGCAAGCAGCTGCTGCTGTTCTCGATCGTCCCGATCGCGTACCGACTGCTGCCGGGACGGCGCGCCCTGACGGTCGTCGATGTGATCATCACCGCCGGCGCGATCAGCGCCGTGATCGGGATCGTGCAGTTCGGGATCCTGGAATTCGATTCACTCGGTCAGCGCCCGCGCGGTCTGCTCGGGATGTACATGACCTACTCGGGACAGCTGATGCTGATCGCCTGTGTCGCGACGGCACGAGTGCTGTTCAGGAAAGACGATCGACTGTGGACGGCGTTGGTGATGCCCGCCTTGATTGCCGCGCTCGCCGCCACCCTGAGCCGAAACGCGTGGGTCGGCGCGTGCGTGGGCATCGGGCTGCTGTTTCTGATGCGCGACTTCCGCCTGTTCGCGCTGCTGCCGGTGGTCGTCGCCGGCTTCATCGCGTTCGCACCGGCGCAGATGACCGACCGCCTGTATTCGTCGTTCCAGGTCAAACACCTCCGGCACGACACGGCAGCGACCGAGGCGAGCGTGCTCTCGAATCGTGACCGGCTGGCGATGATCCGGTCCGGCTTCCGCATCATCAAGGATGACCCGTTGACCGGCGTCGGCCCCGACATGATCATCCGGGTCTACTCGTATTACCGCGATCCGAAGGCCGTCCAGCAGCTCAATTCGCATCTGCACAACGTGCCGCTGCAGATTGCGGCTGAGCGTGGCCTGCCCGCGCTCGCGGTCTGGCTCTGGTTCATCTTCACGCTGCTGCGCGACTTCGCCATGAAACGCGCCAGCAATGTCCCGTCGCTCAATAACGGCGCGCTTGCCGTGACCGTCGCGATGCTGACCGCCGGGATGTTCGAGTACAACTTCGGCGACTCCGAATTCCTGATGCTCTTCCTCGTGCTGGTGACGCTTCCCTATGCTGCGGGACGCAGCACGCCGGCGTCGCCGCCTGCATGACGACGGCCGCTTCCACCCTTCTTTCGCGCTTCCCGGGGCGAACCGTCATCGTCGTCGGCGATCTGATGCTGGATCATTTCCTGACCGGCGCGGTGGATCGGATTTCGCCGGAGGCTCCGGTTCCGGTCGTTCGCTTCGACCATGAGAGTTATCGGCTCGGCGGTGCCGCCAACGTCGCTCATAACGCGGCGGCGCTCGGTGCGAGCGTGGAGGTGATCGGCCTGATCGGCAACGATGACGCCGGCCGCCAGTTGCGTGCGGACTTCGCGAAGATCGGGATCGGTTCGTCGGCGGTCGTCGAGGATCCCGGTCGACGCACGACGCGGAAGCTTCGCGTCGTCACCTCACGCAACCAGCAGGTGGCGCGAATTGACTACGAAGACGATCGAGAGGTTCACGGCGACGTCGAAGCGGCGATCATCGGCAGGATCGAGCAGCTGTCGGGATCGGCGGATGCGATTCTGCTATCGGATTATCTGAAAGGCGCGATTTCGCTGGGAGTCGCGACTGCGGCGATTGCCGCAGCACGTCGTCGCCGCATCCCGCTGCTCGTCGATCCGAAGGTTCGCCACATCGACTACTATGCCGGCGCGACGGTGATCACGCCCAACCATCACGAAGCCGAAGCAGTGACGCACATGCGGATCCGCACGGGCGATGAGGCCGTCGCCGCAGCCCGAAAGTTCCGCGAGCGTGCCGGATGCGAGAGCGTGCTGATCACTCGAGGCGAGCACGGGATGACGCTGCTTGGTCCAAGCGAACAGGCCGAACTCGCCGCCGAGGCACGCGAAGTCGCCGACGTCACCGGCGCGGGCGATACCGTCATCGCAACCATGACCCTCGCGCTCGCCGCCGGGGCGTCGCTGGTCGATGCGGCCAGGCTCGCCAACAAAGCCGCTGGCGTTGTCGTCGGCAAGTTCGGACCTGCGACGGTGTCGATCGACGAGCTCGCCGAACAGTAGACCCGTTAACGATCTTCTTTCACAGACCACAGTTCAGAGACCACAGGAGAAAGCAGAAGGGAGAATAAAAATGTTCTCCTTTCTCTTTTCTCCTGTTTGATCTGGACTGCTGTTTGATCTAGACCGCTCTGATCTCTTGGATCAGCGAAGTGCGTTCGACGGTGGGCAGCGGTTGGTGATCAGCAAGACTTCAGGTAAGGGTTCTCTCGCCAGCACGGCTTTCAATTTGATGTTCACGGTGGGACGTCTATCGAGGACGCACGTCGGAATACCGGCTGCACGCGCAACCTCTTCGTAGTCGCCTGCCGACAGCACGGCAAACACGCGGCGATCTCCCTTCAACAATTTCACGAAGGCATCGCGATCGAACAGGATGTCGATGTGCTGGCCCAGGTAATAGACCATGCTCGGCAGCGCGACGTTGTAGTGCGCGACCACATCCCCTTCCGCCAGGCGCTGCTTGATCGCCGCAGTCAGCGGCGGAACCGGTTTGTAGCGCTCGAAGCTCGGAAGCACGCGGATGATGAATGCCCAGTTCAGCGTGATGAGCGAAAGCAGCACGACGACCAGCGCCGCACGGGCACGGTTCACGAGGGCGAGACCGAGCGCAACGGTGCCCCCTGCCGCGGCGACCCCGCCGACAAACGCCGCGCCATGCAACGCGTACACTTTGCCCACCGTTTCGAAGATGTAGAAGGTCCCCGCGCCGGCGACGGCGAGAAACAAGCCGATGACGGCGGCCGTGGCGCGCAACATTCGCGGCCAGCCTGACCGTTCTCCCTCTTCTCCATGCGCGATGAATAGCCCCGCGAGCGCGGCGACCGCCGGCACGATCGGAAAGATATAGAGATCCTGTTTTGCCGCAGAGAAGGTGAAGAAGAGAACGATGACGAGGATCCAGAGCCACAGGAGCGACTGGATGCGGAACGCGTGGTCGAGAGGAACAGTCAGCGGGAGCTTCACGCTCGGGGCAGCGGTCTTGAGAGCCTGCCTATTGCGCCAGTCCACGAACCACATCGCCGCCGCGCCGAACAGACACAACGACCACGGGAATGAATCGCTGAACACGACCGGCAGATAGAACGACAGCCCTCGCCGCTGTTCCACGCCGAGCCCTTCGGTGTAGCGCGCGATGTTCTCGCCGACGATGAAGGACGTGATGTAGGTCCAGCCATAGCGGTGGTAGAGCGCCGCATACCAGGGAACGACGATCGCGAGGACGACGATGAGGCCGACGGGAATCATCAGCTGGGTGATGCGCCGCACCTCACGATGGAGGACCAGATACATGCCGAACACCAGCGCGGGCAGGGCCGCCGCGACTGGACCTTTCGTCAGGACGCCGAGCCCGACGCTTGCGTACATCAGCAGCAGAAACACACGGCGACGCTCGGGATAGCGCTCGGCCAACGCGAAGAACAGCAGCGTGAGCGCCATGAACATGGAAATGTAGATATCGATGAAGATGCGGCGGCCGAACATGACGAGGCGCGGCGCCACCGCCAGGCCAGCCGCGGCCCAGAGTCCCGCTTCGAGATTGCCGGCGGCGCGCGCGAGCAGCAGCGCCGCCAGAATGATCGTGACCGCACCGAGCGCAATCGGCAGCCGCTGCACCCCCACCGACACGTCGAACACCTTGTAGAACGCAGCGACGATCCAGTAGCTGAGCACCGGTTTGTTGAGCCGCGGCTGGTAGTTGAAGGTCGGGCTGATGAAATCGCCGTGCTGCAGCATCTCGCGCGGCGTCTCCACGTAAAAGGCTTCGTTAGCGTCCCAAATCGACGACCCGCCCAGGTCGATGAAGTAAGGGAGAACCGCTGCGACAAGCAGCAGGAACAGGGCGAGGCACCTCTTTGAATCGCTAATCACTAATCGCTAATCCCTGAATCACTAATCCTGAATCGCTAATCCCTGAATCGTTGAATCGCGAATCCGCGAATCGCGAATCCGCAGTTTAGTGCCGAAAATGCCTCCGGCCGGTGAACACCATGGCAATCCCGTGCTCGTCGGCGGCGGCAATGACTTCGGCATCGCGCACCGAGCCGCCGGGCTGCACGATGGCGGTCGCGCCTGCGGCCGCGATCGCATCGAGCCCGTCGCGGAACGGGAAGAACGCATCCGAGGCAGCCACGCTCCCCTGCAATGAGCCGCCGGCTTTCATGACCGCGACCTTGACCGCGTCGACTCGGCTCATCTGCCCGGCCCCGACCGCGAGCGTGCGGTCCGCACCGGTGAAGATGACGGAATTCGACTTCACATGCGCACAGACCCGCCACGCAAATCGCAACGCGACCCATTCCTCCGCGGTCGGCTGGCGCTTCGTCACGACCTTCGGAAACTCGCCAGCTGGCCACGGCTCGGCCGCTTCCGTCACCCTGTCGCTCTGCTGTTGCAACATGCCACCAAGGAACGAGCGCGACTCGCCCGGCTCCTTGCCGCCGCTCGGCTCGAACGCTTTCGAGAAATCGGTCGTGACCACACGCATGTTTTGCCTCGCCGCGAGCACCGCCAACGCTTCTCCGTCGATCGACGGGGCGATGACGGCTTCGATGAACGTCGACGTCAGCGCCCGCGCCGTTGCAAGGTCCACGTGCCGATTCAATCCGACAATCCCGCCGTACGCCGACAGCGAGTCCGCTTCGCGCGCACGCACGTAGGCCGCGTCGATCGTCGTCGCGGTGGCGACGCCGCACGGATTCGTGTGCTTGATCACGGCTGCGGCCGGCTCGGAAAACTCGAGCACGATGCGGAGTGCCGCGTCGAGGTCGAGCAGATTCGTGTACGACAGCTCCTTGCCCTGATGCACTTTCCATGAGCGTTCGGACTCGGGTGGAAACTGGATCCACCACGCAGGCTGGTGCGGGTTCTCGCCATATCGAAGCGCCTTCGGTCCGCCGTGCGGGGTGCTCGTCGCCCGTTTCGGCGCGCGGCGCGCCATCGCACCGCCGGCGACGTCCACATGCGCCATCGTCATCGCAATCATGCCGTCGTACTGGCCCGTGTGCATGAATGCACGTTTCATCAAATCGAATCGGAACTCCAGCGATGGGCCGCTTTCGCGCGAGAGCTCTTCGAGCACGCGTGGATAGTCCTCCGGGTGCACGACGACCAGCACGTCCCGGAAGTTCTTTGCCGCCGCGCGCAACAAGCTCGGACCGCCGATATCGATCTCCTCCACCAGCGCGTCGAACGGCGTATCCGGGTTGTCGGCCGCTTTGCCGAAGGGATACAGGTTCACGACCACGAGATCGATCGCGGCTATCCCTTGAGCCCGGATCGCATCAAGGTCATCAGCTCGGCTGCGACGCGCAAGAATCCCACCGAATATCGCGGGATGTAGGGTCTTGACCCGGCCATCCATCATTTCGGGGAAACCTGTTACGTCTGAGACATTTACAACCGGAATCCCGGCTGCAGCGATGGCCTTCGCGGTTCCACCGGTCGAGATGAGCTCGACGCCTCGATCCGCCAGGCCGCGTGCGAGCTCAACCAGCCCGCTCTTGTCGGAAACACTTAGAATTGCACGCATATCAGTTTGATTTTCTTGACACGGCCCGAGAGGTGCCGCTACTATGCACCCGACGCTGGCGGGGCCGGCGTCGCAAGCCGAGGCCGCGTACTCGCGGTCTTTTTTTATGTCCGGGCCTCCCGGCACTACCCGCGACTGTTCGCGGCGCGAACATCATCCGGGCCAGCCCCGAGAGGCGAAGGACAGGTATCACGGCGGCGCTTCGGCGCCGCGCCATTGCAAGGCAGGAAAAGTACGATGCGTATCACAGGCAAGGTCAAGTGGTTCAACAACGCCAAGGGTTACGGATTTATCGAACGCGAAGGTGGCAGCGACGTGTTCGTCCACTTCTCGGCGGTCCAAGGCAATGGCTTCCGGACGCTCGAGGAGGGACAGGCGGTCGAGTTCGAGATCGTCGATGGTCCGAAGGGCCCGCAGGCCGGCAACGTCACCAAACCGAACTAAATCCCGAACCGGGCCGGGGGCGCTTCAGCGCCTCCGGTCTCGGATCGTTACTGCTCTCCCGTTCCTTTCAGCCCCCGCACCGTAAAGTTTACTTTTCCATCCTTCACTGCGACGCGAAAGGCCACTTCGGGGCTCCCCGTGTCGCGCAGCTTCGTGACCTGATCCTTGACGAGCGCCGCAAAGCGGTGAAACGGCACCACGTCGTCACCCGTCTGCCGCCGTGCATCCATCAGCGTGTCGTACAGCGAATGAAGCTTGTCCATCTCACGCATCGGATCCTTGAACGCGGTGACGTATAGCACCTTACTGTCAGCCTGCTCCTTTTTGGGAGCCGCCTTCGGCTGATGATGGGCGAACGGTCCAGGTCGACCCTCTTCCCGCGCCCGCATGCCTCGATCCCAGAGCTCGACGAATTTCTGAAAACGGGCCTGGAGATTCTGAAACCGGAAGCGATCCGCGGCGGTATCGATGTGACCGCGATCCCATCGTTTCACCATCGCCTCGACGCGGCTTCTGGTCTCCCAAGGCGGCCGCGGCGCGCGTCCGGCGAAGAACATGTTGTACTCCGCCTCGAGCTTCTTCAGCTCGCTTTCGAGCAGCTGCAACTCGCGCTGAGTTTCTGATTGCTCGGGCATTTCAGTTACCAGTTTCCAGCTGCCAGTTCCCAGTTACCAGTCAAGAGCGAGCAAGTAACGAAGCGCTGGAAACTGGAAGCTGGAAACTGATAATCATCACCTGATCAAAAACCAGATCAACGGCAGCCACAGTTCACGCGCGTACGGAACTGGACGATCGTCGATCAGCACTTCGCTGGCATCGAGCCCGCCGACAATTTCAAACAGATCGCGCAGCTTGACCGCCTCCTCCGGATAGAAGCGGGCGCGGTGCCGTGTCGCCGTGCCCGACCCTGTTTCGCGGTATTCAGCGGCGGCGCGCGCCATCTCCAACGCTCGCGCGTAGTCGGGGCCTTCGAATCGCGGAAAATCGATCGACACCGAAAACGGGAGTTTCTGACGCCCGAACAGCGCCTCCGACAGCTCCGGATTGAGCGCCGCCAACTCCTCATCGGTCGGCTGCTCAGGAAGATCGACGTACGGCCAGAATCGCTCGACGGGGCGGTAATCGCGCACCGGTACGTCGGGCGGCGTGTTATCGATGGTCGGAGTCGCCTGGGGATCGATCGGCTTCATCTCGTGGTCGGGAACTCGAATGATATCCTGAAACGACGCACGGAGGGAGACGGAGATCACGGAGCACGATTAAACACGGAGGCACGGGGACACGGACTTTTTATTGTGGTTGATGTCCGTAACTCCGTGTCTCCGTGTTGAGAGCTTGTTCCGTGCTCTCCGTACACTCCGTCGCCACGACACCAACGATGCGATCGATCCCGTCCATCGAACAACTCCGGCAGCGTCCCGCCCTCGTGGCGCTCGAGGGAACCTATGGCCGCACGGCGATTGTGGACGCGCTTCGCGCCGCGGCAGCGGCACTCCGCGAACGCCGGTTCGACGGTGAATCCGCCGACGTGGTGGCTGAAATCGAACGGGCAACAATCGCACGGTTGGTAAGCGACAGTGCACCGTCGCTGCGACGGGTGATCAACGCGACCGGGGTCATCATTCACACAAATCTCGGTCGCGCGCCGCTTCCACGAGTCGCGGCGGCACGGGCCGCAGAGCTGGGCGCCGGCTACACCAACCTTGAATACGACCTGACCCAAGGCACACGCGGGCAGCGCAGCGTTCATGCGGAGCAACTGCTGCAGCGACTCACCGGCGCCGAGGCGGCGGCGGTCGTCAACAACAATGCAGCCGCCACCCTGCTCGTGCTGGCCGCGCTGGCTGAGGGACGCGAGGTCATCATCTCGCGCGGGGAACTGGTCGAGATCGGCGGCGGCTTTCGTGTGCCCGACGTCCTTGCGCAATCCGGTGCGATGCTTCGCGAGGTCGGCACGACCAATCGCACGCGCGCCGCGGATTACGCGGCGGCGATTTCGGATCGGACTGCGCTCATTCTTCGCGTCCACCCGTCGAACTTTCGCATCGAGGGATTCACCGAACGTCCGGCGCTCGGTGAGCTGGTCCGCATCGCGCGCCGGTTCAATCTGCCGGTCGTTGAAGACGCCGGCAGCGGCTATCTCGCGGCCAACGTCGAGCCCACTCGAGCGTTGCTACGAGACGAACCCTCCGTTTCACAAAGTCTCGCCGATGGTGCCGACGTCGTCATGTTCAGCGGCGACAAGCTGCTCGGTGGTCCGCAAGCAGGAATCATCGTTGGCCGCGAGGCCCTGCTGCGTCAGATTCGGGTGCATCCGTTAATGCGCGCGCTGCGCGTGGACAAATTGACCTACGCCGCGCTCGAGGCCACGCTCGGCGAATACGCCGCCGGCCGGGCGGCGTCGACAGTTCCGGTGGCGACAATGATTGCCATGCCGCTTGACGCGATCGACCGGCGCGCTCGAGCATTGGCAAACGCGTTGACTGCAGCAGGTATTCGGGCCCGTATCGTCGACGGCGCCTCGACGATCGGCGGCGGCAGCGCCCCCGGCTCGACGCTTCCCACACGGCTGGTCGAGATCGAACCGCGGTCCGCAAGCGCGCAAGAGATTGAGCGACATCTTCGAGAGTACGAGATCCCGATCATCGCGCGGATCGAAAACGATCGGGTCGTGCTCGATTTGCGAACGGTAATTCCAAACGACGACGACTTGTTGCTGAGAGCATGCCAAGCGCTGAAATGAAGCGACGAAAGCGGCTGCGCCAAAGCCTTGCCGAAGGCGAGGCCCCGCGAGCATTGTTAAATGCTGACGTAGCGGCGAATAGCCCGAAGCGATCTCGAGCGAAGCGAGCCGTCATCGCGTTGCTCTTCGTGCTCAGTGCACCAGCGCGCCACGCCATAGCCCAACACGCCGAAGGGGCGTTACCGCACGACTTCGACGAGCCAATTCGCCTCTATACCGTGGGCCTCGGCACCTTCAGCCGGCCAATCTCGTCGACCAACGCGGAAGCGCAGGCGTACTTCAATCAGGGCTTCCAGTTGATGTATGGGTTCGCGCGGGCCGAGGCGGGACGATCGTTCCGTGAAGCCGAGAAGCGTGACCCGAATTGCGCGATCTGCTATTGGGGCGAGGCCTGGGTGTGGGGACCCTATATCAGCGAAGGCCGAACACCGGAGCACGAGGCGCGTGCGTACGCGGCCATTCAAAAAGCGGTCGCACTCGCTGGCGCGCACGCGTCGGCCAAGGAGAAGGCCTTCATCGAGGCGATGAGGGCACGCTATACCGGACGGTTCGAAGCCGAACGGCGGACGGCCGCGGACCGAGCTTACGCCAAGGCCATGGCTGCCGTCGCCGACACCTACCCCGACGATCTCGACGCCGCTACCTTTTACGCTGAGGCATTATTCCTGCTCCTGCCCCGACCTGGTGCATTCGACATCAAGGATCCGAACGTCGCTCGCGTGCTGAGCGTGCTCGAGGCCGCACTCAAGCGGGACATCCGGCATCCCGGCGCCTGCCACTTGTACGTGCACACGACAGAGTTGACGAGCGAGCCGCAGCGCGCGCTTCCGTGCGTGGAGTACCTGGGCAACGCCGTACCTGGCGCGAGCCATCTGAATCACATGCCAGCGCACACGTGGACCCGGGTCGGACGATGGGGGGACGCGGTGCGCGCGAGCCTGCAGGCCTGGCAGTCGGATCAGAAGGCCGCAAAAGGCGAAGGCTTCCTCACTTACCCAGCTCACGATCTTCAGATGCTGGTGTACGCAGCCTCATTCGATGGCCAGAGCGCGCCAGCGATTTCCGCCGCGCGTGGCATTGCGAAGCTCACGGGCGATCCGATGTATCTGGCGCTGGCGCTCGTCAGATTCGGCCGCTTCGCCGAGGTCGCCTCGATGGGCGAGCGACCGGGCAGCGACATTCCGGCTGGTATGTGGGACTTCGCGCACGGATACGCGGCGATTCGGACCGGCAACCCGCAGGCAGCGAAACCGTATCTCGACCGAATCACGGCAACCATGAAGACATCGACCGCGGTCTTCAAGTTCCACTCGGCGAGAGTGCTCCTCGGCCCGCTCGCGGCCGTTCTTCAAGGTGAGATCGATCAGTCCAACGGTGATCCGAACGGCGCGATTGCCGCGTTCGAGCGAGCCGTCGCGCTCGACGACGCGATCGTCATCGACGATCCTGAACCGCTTCCATTCCCCGCCCGCCATTGGCTTGGCGCCGCGCTGATCGATGCGCGACGCTTTTCCGACGCCGAGCGCGTCTACCGCGCCGATCTGAAGCGGCATCCGCACAACGGATGGTCGCTGCTTGGTCTCCAGCTTGCGCTGAAAGGCCAGGCCAAACCAACGGCCGAGGTCGACCGCGAGTTCCGGGATGCATGGGCGAGGTCGGACACGCCGATCAAGGCTTCACGCTTTTAATTGATGAGAGATCCGGCATCACGGGGCCGCGATCCGGAAACTGGAAGCTGGAAACTGGAAGCCTCAACAAGAAACGCCGGCGGTGATGCGCCGCCGGCGTTTCTTCCCTGATCAGAACGTCAGGCGGAACGCGAACTGCACCAGACGTCCGCCAGGGTTCTGCGTGTTGTTGACGTCGCGCTGTGCGGCGGTCACCTGATCGATGGTCGCGCCGCTGCCCGTCTGCGCCACCGGGGTGAAGTTGATGTTGTTGAACGCGTTGATCATGTCGGCGTGGAACTCGAAGTTCGTGTGGCCAACCAGCGTGATCCGCTTGACGATGCTCAGATCGAAGGTCGTGACCTTCGGCCCGGTAACGTAGTGATCGCGCGGCGCGCAGTCGCCGGTCACGACCTGAATACAATCCGGTCCATTCGCCGGCGCGAAGTAGCGGCCGCTGGGAGGTCCGAGCGTGCCGTAGCCGGTGGCGGACGTGGCGCTGGTGCTGAACGCCTTGATCGTGTTGTCGATGATGTCCTGCGGCAGGTTGAACAGCAGCTGCTTGCCGCTCGATGGATCGATACGTTCCTCGATCTTGAACACCTTCTGCAGCTCTTCGTCCGACATGCCAACCAGGCGGACGTTGCCGAAGCTGAGGATCAACCCGCTCTGGACGCGGCCGCCGCCGTCGAACTCCCAGCCACCGATGACGCGATCCATCCAGGTCCCGACATTGCTGCCAAACGCCCGTCCCCGCCCGAACGGCAGCTCGTAGACCCAGTTCATCTTGAACGCGTGGCGCGGACCGTCGTCGAGCGTGAACTGTCGCGGAGCCCGGAACGAATACCGCGTGCCGTTCTGCTGCTTGCCGAGCACGTAGTTGCCCTCAATCAGCAGACCCTTGTTCAGGCGACGGCGGACCTCGACCTGCATCGAGTCGTATTTGGTGCCGCCGCCATTGCCGCGGATGAACGCGCCGCCGATCTTGTCCGGGTTGGCGATGAACAGGTTGGATGGATATCCCGCATTGATCAGGTTCTGGCGGAACGTGCTGTTGCCAATCAGCCCGAACGTCGTGTTCAGCGAGGCGAAACCCGCCGTCGAACCGGTGCCGCCGTCGTTCAAGCCGCCCGGCTTTGGGTTATAGAGCGACAGCAATCCGAGGTTCGTCGTATTCGTCCAGTTGGTGCCGGTATACGCGGCGGGATTTCCGGAGTTTGCCTTGCTGACTCCGTTATATGCTCCGACAAAGATTGGAAGCGGCGCCGTTCCGGGTGCACCCGTATACGCGAAATTGTTCTGGCAGCCGGCGGTCGTCACGCCGCCGATGCAACCAGCTCCGGGTCCCGCTTTGATGTTCGCCTGCAGGTTCGCCTGCGCAACCCGGAACTCATCGAGGAACCCGTTCTCCTTGATGTTGACCTCGTTGAAGTTGTAGTCGGTCCAGCTCTGAAGGAAGCGCGTGCCGACATAGCGCACTTCCAACGCAGTGCTGCGGTTGATCGCGCGCTGCCAGCCGGCGGTGTACGACTGCGCATAGGGAGTCTTCAGATTCGGTTCGAACGTGTTGATCTGATCGGTGATGATCCCGGAATTCGGATACACCGGCGATTGCTGGAATGTTGGCGCACCAAGCCGGCTCGTCTGACTGAGTAGCAGCGGCAGACCCTGGTTATCGACGACAAGGTTGTTCAACGCCTGTGTCCGGTTGGTCGTGATGGTGATGCCCGGGTTCGCACCATAGATGCCGGTGAAGTCGCCCATGCCGCCGCGGCTGTAGGCCAGCGTGTAGGCGACACGAAGGACCGTGTCGCCGTCGTTGCCAAGGATCGAGTGGAACAGCCCTTTGTTCGAATTGGGCCGATATGTCAAGCCGAGTGTCGGGGCCAGATTGTTCGCGTCAGCTTTATATGCGTTGGTGTCCTTCGTCAGATTCTGATATTGCGGAATCTTTCCAGTGAGCGTGCCAGGTTTGAACAGGTTGCCGACTCCCGACACACCCCAGATGTCCGCGACCGTGGCGGTGGCGTAGCTGTTGTTCCGCGCCACGAACGGCAACTGATACTCGTAGCGGAGACCGGCGTTGATTGTCAGGTTGTCGCGAGCCCGCCACTGATCCTGGATAAAACCACCGAACTCGTGCAACTGGCCGCGCTGCACGCCCGGCGCCAGATACGCGTAGTTGCCGGAGCTCTCATCCAGCCGGGCATTGGCGTTGATCGCGGTAATGCGACCCGTGAGAACGGAATATAGCGCGCGTGCATCGGCGAGGTTTGTGGCCGATGCGCCCGGGAAGTTCGTCGTATTGAACATCGCATCAGCCGGGTCACCAGTGGCGACGCCGAAGTTGACCTGCGGGACCACTGTCTGGTTGTACGCCCAGAGTCCAACGTGCGTGAACTGGCCGCCGATGCTGATGTTGTGCGCGCCCTTCAACCAGGTCAGTGTGTCGGTGACATCGATGGTCGGGTTCTCGCGCTGCTGCGGGGCTGTACTGGCGGTAGGCGTCGTGATGTCGTTGTTGTTGGTCGTCGCAAACGCACCGATGTTCAGGTTGAAGCCGGCCTGATCGCCGACGGACTGGCCAGTAAATTTGTCGGGAGTGATCTGCGTGAAAAAGTACACGTGCGACGCGGTGTAGCCGACGACGAACTGATTCACCAGGTTCTTGCCGATGGTCGACCGATCCTGGATATTCCAGTTCCATCGGTTTGAATTCTGCTCGCCGGCGACTGGGAATCCTGGGAACCGCGCTTCCGCGTTGTTCAACGTGTCCGGGAAGCTCTCGTATTTCTGAAAATAGCTGGTGTAGGAAAGCCGGTTGTTCGTGGTGAGGTTGTAGTCCAATCGCCACGTCGGATACTGCCGCAACTGCTTCGCATCAGCGGTGTAGTTGAAGTCGAGCGTATTCGGATCCGACCGCCCCTGCAGCGTCCCCGCGGACGTCGAGCTGTAGATGTCCGACAGCAGCTTCTTGATCGTCGGATCGATCGCTGCCGATTGTCCGTTGGCCGCCGCGACGTTGAGGAGATTCACCGTCGTGCTGCCGTACGTGAACAATCCCTGCTGCGCGTTCGGCGTCAGGATCCGGCGCGTACGCGAGACCTGGCTGGGCTGACGGAACTGCTCGTAGTTGAAGAAGAAGAATGCTTTGTCGTGGCCATCATACAGACCGGGAACCTGAATCGGGCCGCCGACGCGGAACCCGGGCTGATAGACCTTGACCTGATCTTTCGGCGCCTTGCCGGTTGACGGATCCGGCGCCCGATCGCGGTTGTTGAACCAGTAGTTCGAGTTGAACCGCGGATCTCGCATGTAGTAGTAGGCGCTGCCGGTGTAGTGGTTCGTTCCCGAGCGCGTGGTGAACTTGATCTGAACGGCCCCCTGGCCGGCGGAATCAGCGCCTTGCGCCGCAGTTGCAATCGTCACTTCTTCGACCGCGTCGAGGCGCGGGCTGATCAGCGAGAAGAAACCGCACCCGGCATTCCCGACGGCCGTTCGGTTGTTGTTGTCCTGCGTATTGACGCCGTCGATCGAGATGTTGATTGCGCCCGAGGGCAACCCGTTGATGGTTGATGCGCGCGGGCCGGTCGTCGTGTCGACGCCGGCGAGGAACGGAACCGCACCCCACAGTGTGTCGCGGGTGACGAGCGGGAGCTTGGTGATCTGCTCGGTGGTCAGCGTCGAGCCGAGCGTGTTGGTCTGCGTCTGCACGACCTCGGTGCCGCTCTTCACGGTCACGGTTTCACTGAGCTGGCCGAGTTCGAGCTTCACGCTGATCTCGGCGGCGGTTGCGGTGTTCAGGCGAATGTCCGAGAGCGCGACGGTCTTGAAACCCTGCAACGACACCGTCACCGTGTATCGTCCGATCGGCATTGCCGGGATGGTGAAGGTGCCGCGATCGTTGGTCACGGCGGTGAAGGTGGTTCCCGTTTCGTCAGCTTTCGCGACGACATCGGCGCCCGGCAGCACGGCGCCGGATGTGTCGGTGACCGTCCCGGAGAGGGAGGTCGTCACCTGCCCGTAGGCCATGGTCGCAGACGTGATCGTCGCGAGACACAAGAGGGGAGCGATCACACGCAACAGCCTGTGTTTCATCTCATGCTCCTTGAACGAGAAACTTGCAAGACTTACAAAACGCGCGAGTGCACAGCGATCTCACAGCCCGTAGTGACGAATTGCGGGACCACTGTCGCCGGACACACTACTCCTCCCACAGCTGATCGTCAACCGCCAAAAGTGGAGGATCTCCTAACATTTCGGACATTTAGGGACGGATGGCGGGACCAGACGATTGCCGATTGGAGATTGCCGATTGGCGATTTTTCGATTGTCGATTGACGATTGAGATTGCGGATTGGCGATTGACGATTGGGATTGACGATTGGGATTGACGATTTCGGGCCGGAATTCGCGCCATCCGGCCCAAAACCCTGCAGTGCGATTTAGCGTTCGTTCAGCCAGATGTCCTGGAGCACGGTGAGCGGTTTCGTGTACGTCTTGCCGGCCACTGCGAGCGTCACGATATAGGTACCGGGATCGACCGCGGCGACCCCGCCGCGTCCGCCGCCAAACCCGCCGCGTGCACCAAGCGGCTGGGGACCGAGATTCCAGTTCACGCGGTTGACGCCCTGGTCCTTCGTCCCGTCGAGCGTTCGAATGGTTTTGCCGGTCGCGTCCGCGATCGTGATCTTCACGTCGCCGCTCGCGGCGGTCTTCAGGTAATAGCTGATCATCGTCCCGCGCTGCGGGTTCTCGCCGACGAATGCTTTTTGACCGCCGGTCTGCTGACCACGCTGCCGGTCGGTCAGATACGCGACTGCCGGCCGGATGTCGAAGAGCACGACATCCTGGGTCCCGACCGACGCCATCTGCTGCAGCGGCGTGATGTCGTCGGCAATCCAGAGACTGCGAGCATGAGTGGCAACGATGAGATCGTTGTCGCGTGGATGGACGAGGATGTCGTCGACCCGGGCGGTCGGCAGGTTGTTCATGAACCGCTGCCACTGCTTGCCGCCGTCGAGCGAAAGATAGAGCCCGAACTCCGTGCCGACATAGAGAAGATCCTTGTTCTTCGGATCCTCGCGAACGACCTGGATGTTGCCAAACGACGGGAGGTTGTTGGCCAGGCTCGCCCACGTCTTCCCGTAGTCATGCGTCACGAACAGGTACGGCTTGAGATCGTCGCTGCGATGTCCGTCGACTGCGACGTACGCGGTCGCGGCATCGAAGTGCGACGCGTCGATGCGAGAGATCCAATACTGGTGATTCGCGGGGAGCCCTGGCATGGCCTTGCCGACTTCGGTGAACGTCGCACCGGAATCCCGGCTCACCTGGACATTCCCGTCGTCGGTCCCAGCCCAGACGACGCCGGGCAAGACCGGTGATTCCGAGATCGAAATGATCGTGCTGTAGGAAACGACGCCGTCGTTTTTCGACAGCTGCGCACGATCGCCAGGTATCCCCAGCATCGCAACCGTGTTCCGATCGATGTTCTTGGTGAGATCCGGGCTGGCGATCCAGGTGTCCCCGCGGTTATACGACTTGAACAGTCGGTTGCCACCAAGCCAGACAATGCTCGGATTGTGCGGCGACAGCATGAACGGTGTATTCCAGTTGAATCGATAGGCGTCGTTCGGGCCGGCGTTCAAGACGTTGGGCGGTCCGCCGCGTCCACCGAATGCGCCCGCCGCCTGCTGCGGCGGCGTCGGTGTCTGCTCTTCGGCAGC
>JBPYFA010000160.1:0-7622 GCA_051986585.1 Vicinamibacterales bacterium
CTGCAGATCGCGGATGAACAGATCGACGCCAGCCGTCATCGGCTTGTCGAACAGGAATGGCTCGCTGAACGCGAGCTGATAATTCGTCGCGCGGCTGCCCTGCTGCGCCGAGACCGTGAAGGTTTCGCCCCGGCCGAGGAAGTTCGACGTCTGGAACGCCAGCTGACCGAAGAAGCCGTCGTATTGCGAGACGCCGGCGCCGAACGTCAACTGGTTGCGGTTCTGCTCCTCGAACTTCAGCTTGATGTCGACCTTGTTATCCTGGCCGGCGGTCTTCTCGACCCCGATCGCCTCACCCTCGAGCGGCTTGAAGTAGCCAAGCTGATTCAGACGCTTGACGCTGTACTTGAGCGCTTCGGTATTGAACACGCCGCTCTCGACGAGACGGATCTCGCGACGAATGACGTTGTCTCTCGTCGTCGTATTGCCGGCAAACGTGATCCGGTTGATGAAGTACTGCTTGCCTTCCTGGAACCGGAGGGTCACGTCGACGATCGGAGGCCCCTTCGGCGTCGTCGATGGTGCGGCGGGGCCAGTCGGGCCGGCGTTGCTGTTCCCATTACCATTCGCGGCTGCCTCGTCGCGTGGATTGAGATCCGGATACCCGGTAAAGTCCATGTACCCGCCGGTGCCGTACAGCTCCTTGGCCTTCTCGAACCCCTTGCGGATCAGTTTCTCGCTGTAGACGTCCCCTTCCTGCAACTTGAATAGCGGGCGAAGGTTGGCATCGTTGACGATCTTGTTGCCGTCGAACGAGAGCTTGCCGACGTGGTACTTCTCTCCCTCGGTGACGGGAATTCGCAGCTGAACGAAGCGCGTCTTGGCGTCCTTCGAGTCCTCGATGATCTTCAGCTCAGGCTGACCGACCCGAGCTTCGATGTAACCCTGGTCGCGATAGTAGGCCACGACCTTGTCGGCATCCTCTTCGAACTTGTCGGACTTATAGGTGCCGTTGCCGAGGATGAACGAGAACATGCCGTGGCCCTTGTTCTCCTTCATCTGCTTCGCGAGCTTGCTGTCCTTGATCGCGCTGTTGCCGACGAAATCGACCGAGTGAATCTTGACCTTCGGACCCTCGGTGATATGGAAGGTGACGTTGACCAGCTTTGGCCCGCCTTCGACCGGCTTGATTTCGGGCTTGACCTCGACGAACTCGTATCCCTTCTCGGCGTAGACGTCGCGGACGACGCCGCTCACCCGGCGGATCAATCCGGGATCGATGAACGAATCGAGCCTGATCGAGATCGACTTGGCCTTCAGCGCTTCTTCGATCTTGGAGGTGTCGACCTTTTCCTCACCGACGTAGTCGACGATCTTGACGCGCTCGCGCTCCTCCATGTTGTAAACGAGGACCTTGCCGAGCACGCCGTTGGCGTACTTGACGTCGTGGACTTCGATGGAGAGGTCGTCGAGAAAGTTGGTCCCCCAGAGCCGCTTGAAATCCGCGAGCGCGACCGTTTGAACGCTGTCGTCGTACTTGACCCACTCGTTCAGCGACGGCCGGCTGCCCTTGGCCTGCATGTAATACAGGTAGGTATTGGCTTCGACGACCGGACTGCCGCCCTGCTTCTCGAAGCAAAGCATCACGGCCGTGAGAACCGCGGGGGAATTGGCTGGCGGTAGCCGCGCAGGTTCCGGCACCTGCTGACCGCAGATGGTGGCCGGAAGTGGCTGCGCCTGGCCGGATGGGGCTGCCGCCTGGCCGGGCGGCGTAACCTGCGCCCTGGCGGTTGCGGCAACCGCGAAGGCCGCGAACAAAAACGCAAGAACACGCATAACTGGGGTTGATTCGGCGCCGGCCTGCTGCCCGGCGGGAATTCCCGGGCAGAGGCCAAGCCATGAGTTTACTGGATCTTAGACGTGTAGGGCCACCGGGCGGCCTTTTCCGCCTTCGCCAGGTTTTCCGCAGATACCTGGCTTCGGCGCGACAAGCCCTGTTCGATCCCTTTTCGATTCCTCAAGAGAGCCGATGGCCGGCTTCGGTAGAGCCGACAGGCCGGTAGGCCAGGGCCCCGGCATCGAGGTAGACCTGAATGTCGCCACCTTTGAGATGCCCACGGATGAGCTCCTCAGAAAGCGGATCCTCGATATACCGTTGAATGGCCCGGCGCAGCGGACGCGCGCCGTACGAACGGTCCTTGCACGTTTGCTCAATGATCCAGTCGATCACCTCCGGTTCGAGCTCGAGCCGGAGCCGACGATCGACCAGGTTGTCGTTCACCTGCTTGACCAGCAATCGCGTGATGGTCCGCAAGTCGTCGTCTGAGAGCGCTTCGAAGACGATGATTTCGTCGATGCGGTTGATGAACTCCGGATTGAAGGTCTTCCGCACCTCGCCCAACACCATGTCATTGACGCTCCGGCTGATGACGCCGGAATCGGCCGACTGGAACCCGAGCGATGCCTTCTTCTGAATGAAGCGGGCACCGATGTTCGAGGTCATGATGATGATCGTGTTCTTGAAGTTCACCCGGTTGCCCAACCCGTCGGTCAGGTGGCCATCTTCGAACACCTGCAGCAGGATGTTGAACAGATCCGGATGCGCCTTCTCGACCTCATCGAGGAGCACGACGGAGTACGGGTTGCGCTTGACCTTCTCGGTGAGCTGTCCGCCCTCCTCGTGGCCGACGTAGCCCGGAGGCGAACCGATCAACTTCGAGACCGAGTGCTTTTCCATGTACTCGGACATGTCGAAGCGAATCAGCGCGTGGTCGCTGCCAAACAGGAAGTTCGCGATCGCACGAGCCAGTTCGGTCTTGCCTACACCGGTCGGGCCGAGAAAGATGAAGCTGCCGACCGGCCGATTCGGAGACTTCAGGCCGGCGCGTGAACGGCGAATGGCCCGCGACAGCGCCGAGATTGCCGCATCCTGCGAGATGACGCGCTTGTGCAGCGCCTCCTCCATATGCAGGAGCTTGTCCCCTTCGTCCTGATTGATCGACGTCAGCGGCACGCCGGTCCACTTCGACACGACCTCGTCGATCTCCGACTTGCCGACGATGACGCGGCGCGTGCTGGACTTGACGTCGAACTTCTCGCGCACGAACTGCAGGTTCTCGCGCGCCTGGACTTCCTGCTCGCGATAGAACTGCGCCTTCTCGAAGTTCTTCTCCGAGACCGCCGTCTCCATCTGCTCGACGGCCACGCGAATGCTGCGATTGATCTCGCCGAACTCCTCGCTGTATCCCGCTTCGCGCAGCTTGGCGCGCGCACCGGCCTCGTCGATGAGATCGATGGCCTTATCCGGAAGGAAGCGATCGGTGATGTAGCGGTTCGACTGATAAACCGCAGCCTCGATGGCTTCGCTCGTGTACTCGACGTGGTGGAAGTTCTCGTATCGATCCTTGACCCCGGTGAGCACTTCGATCGTTTCGCGCTCGGTCGGCGGATCGACCTTGATCGCCTGGAAGCGGCGTTCGAGCGACCGGTCCTTTTCGATGTACTTCCGGTATTCCGAAGGGGTCGTCGCCCCGATGCACCGGATTTCGCCGCGCGACAGTGCCGGCTTCAGGATGTTCGCAGCGTCGAGCGAACCTTCGGCCGAGCCCGCACCAACCAGCGTGTGAAGCTCATCGATGAACACGATGATGTTCGGGTTCTCGGTGAGCTCCTTCATGATCGCCTTCAGCCGTTCTTCGAACTGACCGCGATATTTGGTGCCCGCGACGATGAGCGAAATGTCGAGGGCGAGGAGTCGCTTGTCGGCCAGGAAATGCGGCACGTCGCCGTACACGATCTTCTGCGCGAGACCTTCGACGATCGCCGTCTTGCCGACGCCCGGCTCGCCGATCAGCACAGCATTATTTTTCGTGCGGCGGCAGAGCACCTGCTGCACGCGCTCGATCTCGATGTGACGTCCGACCAGCGGGTCGAGCTGATTCTTCATCGCCGCTTCGGTCAGATCGCGGCTGAACTCGGCGAGGAGCGGCGTCTCCTTGACGCGATTAATCGTGGTCTTCTCGTTGAGCAGCGCCACGATGTCTTCGCGCACGGTGTTGAGGCGCATCCCCTTCTCCATGAGGATAGTCGCCGCAACCGAACGCTCTTCCCGAAGAATCCCGAGCAAAAGGTGCTCGGTTCCAATGTAGTTGTGCAGGAGGCGGTCCGCCTCTTCTGCGGCAAATTGAAGAACCCGCTTCGTTTCCGCGCTGAACGGGATCTCGACCGAGGTCGAGACCTTTTCGCGGAATACCGTGCGGCCTTCGATTTCCTTGCGAATGCTTTCGAGGGAGAGGTGCGAGCGGGCGAAGATTCGGCTCGTCAGCCCCTTCCCCTCACGAATCAGTCCGAGGAGCAGGTGCTCGGTCTCAATCGAGATACTTCCGAGCTGGCTTGCCTCGTAGCGCGCGAAGAACAGAACGCGTCGCGCTCGTTCCGTGTAACGTTCGAACATCCGGTTACCTATGTGGGACGGAGGGACAACTCTGCCTGTATTATACGGCAAGGGTGCCATCCGGCCAATGAGTTTTTCGGCCTAAGTGACCTGCTGTAGGGCATTTAGGGCTGGTGCCCTCCGCCCCTCGCCACCGCGGATGTCTTTATCGTTGTGTAATCAGATCATCGGCGGATCCGGCTCACAACTGCACCCGTCGTCGTTCCTCATTGAATTGGACGCGCAAACGAGAGTGGACGTCGCTCACGACGGCTAAGCTGGTCTCAATCTCCCCTCTTCCAAGCGCAGAACCCGATCGCACGCCGCCGCCAGACGGGGATTGTGGGTGGCAATGATTGAGGTGAGGCCCCGCTCGCCATGCATTTCCCTCAACAACTCGTGTAACGAGTCGGCCGTGTGCTCATCCAGGTCCCCCGTCGGCTCATCCGCCAGAAGCAATGTCGGCTGCATCACCAACGCGCGCGCGATCGCGACGCGTTGCTGTTCGCCACCCGACAGCATCCCAGGACGATGATCGAGCCGCGCCTGGAGGCCGACCCGACTTAGCAGTTCTGAAGCTCTGGCGCGACGCTCCGACGCGGCACGGCGCGCGATCCGCATCGGCATCTCGGCATTCTCGAGCGCGTTGAACTCGGGCAACAGGTGATGAAACTGAAAGACGAAGCCGACGTGCTGGTTGCGAAATGCCACGCGCTCGGCATCGGAGAGCGCGGTGATCGTGGCGGTATCGATCCGGATCGTCCCCTCGTCCACCGCGTCCAGCCCGCCCAGGACATGCAGGAGGGTGCTCTTCCCGACACCCGACGCGCCAACGATCGCCACCATCTCACCGCGTTCGAGGGCAACGTCAAGGTTCTTCAATACGGTCAGACGGGTGTCTCCAACTGGGTAGCTTTTTGTCAGGCCGGAGACGTCGATGAACATCATGCAAATGCTGAATGCTGAAGTCTGAATGATGAATTAGGGCTGAAGGTTTTCATTCAACATTCAGCGTTCAGCATTCAGCCTTTTCATCATTGGTACCTTAGCGCTTGCGCGGGGTCCAGTTTCGACGCCTGCCGCGATGGATAGATCGTGGCGACGAGACAGATCGCGAGCGCAGCAAGAATCACAATCGCGAAGTCGAGCGGCTGCAGCACGAACGGCACGTACGAAATCTGATAGACGTCGATCGGCACGTGAATCAGCTTGTACCGATCGAGTACGTAGATGATGATGTTGCCGAAGACGGCACCCGCGCCGGTTCCTAGCACGCCGATCACCAGCCCCTGCAGCACGAAGATGCGTCTGATGCTCTTGGCCGACGTTCCCATCGTTTTGAGGATGGCAATGTCGCGATTCTTTTCCATCACCAGGAGCACGAGGGATGCGGCAATGTTGAGGGCCGCGACCATGACGATGAGCCCGATCGTGATCGAGATCGCCATCTTCTCGAGCCACAACGCAGAGAAGAGCGACTTGTTCAAGTCGGCCCAGTCCTGGGCCATGTAATCGGAGCCGAGCCTGGTTGGAATGGAGTCGGCCACCTTCTGCGCGCCGAACATGTCGTCGACTCGCAGCTCGATGAAGTCCGGGTCGTCCTTCCCCAACGCACGCTGGGCCACATCGAGCCGGACAAACGAGTAGCTCGAGTCGTATTCGAGCAGTCCCAGGCTGAAGGTGCCGACAACCTTGAACGGGCGCGGTCGAAACGCGGGCCCAAATGGGGTCATCGTGCCTTCGGTCGTCAACAGCCGCACCGTGTCGCCAAGCGAGACGCGCAGCTGCGCCGCGAGATCCTTTCCAAGAATGATCCCTGGAGTCGTGTCCGGCGCGGTATTCAACGCCTCCAGCTTGCCCGACACCATGGCTTGCGCGATTTGTGTGACGGTGCGTTCCTGCTCAGGGATGACGCCCTTGATTTCGGTGAACGCCTGCTCTCCGCTGTCGGTCTTGATCAACCCTTTCCCTTGCACGATCGGCGCGGCGCCAACCACGTGAGGAACTGTGAGCAGGCGCTGAACTTCTTCCTGGCTGTTCTTGAGACCGCCGGCCTTCAGGACGTAGACGTGCGCCGCGGATCCCACCAGGCGATCGCGCAGCTCTCCCTGAAGCCCGGTCATCAGCGCGAGTGCGATCAGAACCGCCATCACCCCGACCATCACACCCACCGCCGAAATCAGCGAAATCAGCGAGATGAACGCCTGCTTTCGCTTCGCGAGCAGGTAGCGCAGCGCGACGAAGAGCTCAAACGGGAGATCCAACTATTTCGGTCTCATCAACGGGAAGAGAATCACGTCACGAATCGAGGGGCTGTTGGTGAGGAGCATCACCAGACGATCGATGCCGACGCCTTCGCCGGCGGTAGGGGGTAAGCCGTATTCGAGGGCGCGGATGTAGTCCTCGTCCATCGCGTGCGCCTCCGTGTCGCCCGCCGCTCGTTCGGCCAGCTGCGCCTCGAAGCGACGACGCTGCTCGGCCGGGTCGTTGAGCTCGCTAAACGCGTTGGCCACTTCGAAACCGCCGATGTACAGCTCGAAGCGTTCGACGGTATCGGGATCGTCCGGCTTCTGCTTGGAAAGGGGCGACACTTCGGTCGGGAAATCATAGACGAAGGTCGGCTGAACGAGATCCTGTTCGTTCAAGCGCTCGAAAATCTCGGTCGCGATCTTGCCCGCACCCCAGGATGGAAGCACCTCGAGATGCAGCTGACGAGCAAGCGCCGCGGCCGTCTCCCGCGCTCGCAGGTCATCGTCTGTGACCGGCTTGCCCAGACGTTCACTCGCCTTCGTGCGCGCACCCTCACGAAGGGAAACCCGTCGATACGGCGGCGCCAGGGAGATGTGATGGTCGCCGAACGTGATCTGATCGGTGCCAATCGATTCGCGAGCCGAGGTCGACAGCATCTCTTCGGTCATGACCATCAATTCTTGATAGTCGCTGTAGGCCTGGTAGAACTCCAGCATCGTGAACTCGGGATTGTGTTGGGTGGAGATGCCCTCATTTCGGAAGTTACGGTTGATCTCGTACACCCGTTCCAGGCCGCCGACGACGAGCCGCTTCAAATAGAGCTCGGGGGCAATTCGCAGGAATAATTGCATGTCGAGCGCGTTGTGATGCGTGACGAACGGCCTGGCTGCCGCACCGCCAGGAATCGGCTGCATCATCGGCGTCTCGACCTCGAGGTAGCCGCGCTCGACGAAGAACTCGCGGATCGCCTGGATCATGCGCGAGCGCGCCTTGAACACGC
>JBPYFA010000161.1:0-5753 GCA_051986585.1 Vicinamibacterales bacterium
CATGAGTGCGACGATTGCAGGGGCGAAGGCGCTCGGCTTCGCCGCCGAGTACGGCACGATTGAGCCCGGAAAGCGCGCCGAGCTGATCGCCGTCCGTATCCCGCATCACGTCGAGGATGTGGAAGAATATTTGGTGAGTGGAATCGAGCCCGATGCGATTACGTGGCTCGAAAATGGGGTAATGCTGAATGCTGAAAATGCTGAATGCTAAATTCTGAATGCTGAATTTGGCGCACCCGTTCATTCAACATTCAGCATTTACAGGTTATGAGTCGACTTCGCACCTACGCTTCATTCGTCCGCTTCAGCCACTCGGTCTTCGCCTTGCCGTTTGCGCTGACCGGGGCGCTGCTTGCGCTTCATCGGCTGCGCGACTGGACGGCTGCGACGATCGCCGAGCGGTTCATCTGGATCGTCGTCGCGATGGTGGCGGCGCGCAGCGCAGCCATGGGTTTCAATCGGGTCGCCGACGCCTCGCACGATGCGCTGAACCCTCGTACCGCGATGCGGGAGCTGCCGCGTGGCGTCATGAGCCCGACCGAAGCGCGCATCTTCGTCATCGTGTCTTCGGTGGTGTTTGTGATCGCTGCCTGGGGACTTGGTCCTGTCTGTCTGGTGCTGTCGCCGATCGCGCTCGCGATCGTGTTCTGGTACTCGCTCGCGAAACGATTCACCAACTACACCCAGTTGTTCCTCGGTCTGGCGATGGCGGTGGCCCCCGTTGGTGGCTGGTTGGCTGCAGGTGGACGCTCCGGCCTTGAGCCATGGCTTCTCGGGTTGGCGATTGGAACGTGGGTGGGTGGCTTCGACGTGCTGTACGCCTGTCAGGATCTCGAGTTCGATCGGGCGCACGGACTTCGTTCTATCCCCGTGCGTTTTGGCGTCGCGCGGTCGCTGCTGATCTCGCGAGCCATGCATGTCGTCGCTGTTCTCTGTCTCGCACTCCTTGGACCGATCGCCGATCTTGGTCCAATCTATCTGGCTGGCGTCGCCGGTGTCGCCGTGCTCCTGGTTTACGAGCAATCGCTCGTTCGTGCCGACGACCTGTCGCAGGTCAAGCGTGCGTTTGACCTGAACGGGTATGTGGGGATCCTGTATCTCGCGACGACCGCCGCGGCGATCTATGTCCACTGACAACCGTTCCGCTCGTTCAATCACGTTGGCCATCACCGGTGCAAGCGGCGCGCTTTATGCGACCCGGACGATGGCCGCGCTGCTCGAGCGAGGGTGTCACCTCGAGCTGGTGGTGTCTGATTACGGACGGAGGTTGCTGCGCGACGAGCTCGGCGACGCCGCCGCGGTGGACCGGATCTCCGAGTATCTGAGCGTGAAGTACGGGAGCGACGTCCGCAACGGATCGGTGACGCTCCACAGCAACAAGGACCTCGGTGCGAAGATCGCCAGCGGCAGCCAGAACTGCGCGGGCATGGTGGTCGTGCCGTGCTCGATGAAAACGCTCGCCGGGATCGCGCACGGATTGTCGCGCAATCTGGTCGAGCGCGCGGCAGACGTCATGTTGAAGGAGCGTCGTCCGCTCATCATCGTACCGCGGGAAACGCCGATGAGCCTTCCGCAACTGAAGAACATGGTCCTCTGTGCTGAAGCCGGCGCGATGATGATGCCGGCAATGCCCGCCTTCTATCAGATGCCGCAGACCCTCGACGACCTGGCCGACTTCATGGCCGGAAAGATCCTGAGCGCGCTCGGATTCGAGCACGAACTGTATCCGGCGTGGAAGGGATAGTGGCCGTCGCAGCGCCCGACAAGACGCCTGCGCGCATCGCGAACATGTTCGATGCGATCGCGCCGCGGTACGATCTGCTCAATCACGTCCTCAGTGCCGGCATGGATCGCGGCTGGCGCGATCGAGCGGTCGATTCGTTGGCGCTCACCGGGCATGCCCGAGTGCTGGATTTGTGCACCGGCACCGCGGACCTGGCGATCGCCACGGTCTCTCGGGCCACGACTGCAACGGTGGTTGGCGTGGATTTCGCCGGCGAGATGCTGCGGCTCGGCCTGGCCAAAGTTCGCAGCGGCGCACTGGATCGACAGATTCAGCTGATTCGCGGCGACGCGGCGCGCATTCCATTGCCGGATGGGTCGTGCGATGCCGCGACGATTGGGTTTGGGATCAGGAACGTGGCGGAACCCGAACGTGCGCTGATCGAGATCGCGCGTGTGGTGAAACCGGGCGGCCGCCTGGCCATTCTCGAGTTCGGCCAACCGCGTATCCCCGGGGTCCGAACACTGTATTCCTGGTATTTCCGGTACCTGCTGCCACTGGTCGGGCGGCTGGTCTCGAAACATCAGAGCGCGTACTCGTACCTTCCCGCCTCAGTGGGGACTTTTCCGCCTCCCTCCGAATTCTGCCGAATCCTTTCTGCCACGGGTTTTTCACAGGTTCGAGCCGTCCCCCTCACGTTTGGGATCGTCTATCTGTTTACGGCCGAACGCTCGTGATCTGGTTCTGCTAGGTTCTGCGGGGTTCTACTGGGTTCTGCACGGTTCGGTTCGTGGGTTCCACACGGTTCTTGGGTTCCACAGGTTCTAGGGTTCGGCTCGGTTCGGCCCCTTCGACGGACCAAAATTTTCACGGACGATTAGCACGAACCCTGCAGACGGTTTTTCGGATCGCAGCGAGCCCAGCAGCGTCTGAGCCTGAACGTGGAACCCAGCAGAACCCTGCGGAACCTGTGAACCCCGGAGAACCCGAGAACCGAACCGTGCAGAAGCCGGCGGAACCCGGAGAACCCAGCAGAACCCTGAGGAACCTGTGAACCCCGGAGAACCCAAGAACCGAACCGTGCAGAACCCGGTAGAACCCCGCAGAACCCAGCAGAACCTATGAACTCCGGAGAACCCAAGAACCGAACCCTGCAGAACCGAGTAGAACCCAGCAGAACCCCGTAGAACCTTGTTATAATTCATAAACCCCTGATGTACTTCAACTTCGAGGATTACCATCCGGATACCCCGCGGCTGCCTCGGTCGCTGACTCGCCTCGAAGTCTCGCTGCTCACCCTCGTCTTTTACCTCTGCGTCGTCATCATGATCCTCGTGTGGCCGCATCTGTCGTTCGTGAAGGCCTGGGAGGTCGAACGGCAACAGCAGCTGGCCAAGCTGGCGCAGGAGCAACTGGAACGGCAGCGGGAGAGTACGCGTTTTGTATTCGTGCAGCCGCGCGTCGATCTGCAGGCGCCGAAGCCGCCACCCCGGGCTGACCTGTCCGATATGGACCGGAAGGCGCGAACGGTGGAACGTGCGCCGCACCCGACGAATACCATGCCGTTCTCGCGCGGCAACACGCCGGAGCGGACGGAAGGCTCGCCGCCGACGCCGCAGCAGCGCGCCGAGCAGTCGGCGGCGCCGCAGCCGCAGCAAAAGGCCGACGCGGATAAGCAAGCGATTACGCTACCCGAGTCGCCGACCGCCGTAGACCCGAAAGGCGTCGAACAGCCACAACCGCGCGGTCCATCCGCCGGTGTCCTCGCCGATGCCATTCGGAACGTGCAGAAGTACGCGCCGCGCGACTCGTACGTCAATCTTCAGGGTGGCGGGGGCGACCAGGACTTCGCTCCGTCGATTCAGTTCGACACCAAGGGCGTGGAATTCGGGCCGTGGCTGCGCCGGTTCATCGCGCAGATTCGGCGCAACTGGTTCATTCCCGAATCGGCGATGTTCCAGAAGGGACACGTCGTCATCACGTTCTACGTCGGCAAGGACGGACGGATAACCGAGCTGAAAGTCTTGCGGCCAACGCAGGTCGACGCGTTCAACCACTCGGCATTCAACGCGCTCGCGTCGTCGAACCCGACCTATCCGCTCCCGCCCGAATACCCGGACGATCGCGCGTTCTTTACGGTCACGTTCTACTTCAACGAAAACCCTGGACAATGATCCACCCGACGCGCACGCAGCAGATCGGGCTGCTGCTCACGCTGGCGGCGCTCGTCATCCTGACCCTCGCGCGCGCGATCGCGAGCCGCTGATGGCGCGGCCGCGCGTCGTCGCCATTGTCGGTCCGACGGCGACTGGCAAGAGCGCCCTTGGGATCGCGCTGGCGCACGGGTTCGACGGCGAAATCGTCAGCTGCGATTCGACGGCGGTCTATCGACGCTTCGACATCGGCACCGACAAAGTGCCGCTCGCCGCACGGGAGGGAATTCCACACCATCTGATCGACGTGGCGGAGCCGACGGAAGAGTACTCCGCGGCGCGATACGCGAGGGAAGCCGGCGTGGCGATCAGGGACATCAGTGCGCGTGGAAAGCTGCCGATCGTGGTTGGCGGAACGGGGTTGTACTATCGCGCGCTGACACGTGGATTCTTTCCTGGACCGGCACGAGACAGCGAGCTGCGGGCACGTCTCGAAAAGGTCGCCGATCGCAAGGGAACCGAACGGCTTCACTCGATGCTCGGCCGCGTCGATCCGGAATCGGCCGTGCGCATTCACTTACGAGACCGCAAGCGGATCGTGCGCGCATTGGAGGTGTTCTTCCTGACCGGGCGTCCATTGACCTCGCACTTCAGCGATACCCAGTCGCCGCTGGCGGACTACGAGGTCACTGCTTTCGCCCTGCAGATCGATCCTGACCTGACGGCGTCGCGCGTGGCGGCCCGCGTGCACGCGCAATTCCGGCAAGGGCTCCTCGACGAAGTCCGCGCGATCCTGGCCTCCGGTATTCCCGAGACCGCGCATCCGTTTACCGGCCTGGTCTACCGGCAAGCGCTCGAGCATCTCCGCGGCGAGCGCGACGAGCCAGCAACCAGGGAGCTGATCATCCGCGAGAATCGCAAATACTCGCGGCGGCAGTTGATCTGGTTCAGGAAAGAGCCTAATCTACAGTGGATTCACGCCGCTGGCGAAGGCGAGTCGGCCCGGGAGGAGGCGACTCGCGTCCTCGCGGCTCTGGAGATGCGCCGCGATGCCCACTACCCGTGAGTCCAAGCCCGCCTCTGCCCAACCGAATATTCAGGACGTCTTCCTGAATTACGCGCGTCGGGAGAAGCTTCCGGTACACATCCGACTGATGGATGGCACCGACCTCGAGGGCCGGGTGAAGAACTTCGATCGGTTTGCCGTGATCGTCGAGCACAGCGGCGCCGATCACATGATCTTCAAGCATGCCATTGCCACGATCCGATCGCCGCGGCCGATGAGCAATTACTACTCCTCGCACGAAGCCTGATTGAGCGCGCCCGACGTTCCAGACCGCGTCATCCTGATCGTCTTCGATAGTGTCGGGTGCGGAGAGCTGCCCGACGCTCGCGACTACGGCGATACAGGAAGTGACACGCTCGGGAACATCTCGCGTCGCATCCCTCTTTCGGTTCCCAATCTTCGCCGGCTTGGTCTGACGCGCGTTTCAACCGTCACTCCACTCGGCGCCGAGCCCAGGCCGGTCGGCGCATTCGGACGCATGGCGGAGTCGTCCCCCGGCAAGGATTCGGTAACGGGGCACTGGGAAATGACCGGGCTTGTGCTCGATCGCCCGTTCCCTGTCTTTCCGAACGGCTTTTCTCGCGAGCTGATGGATGAATTCGAACGGCGGATCGGGCGGGGTACGCTCGGAAACAAAGCCGCCAGTGGAACGGCCATCATCGACGAGCTCGGCACCGAACACATGGATACCGGAAAGCCGATCGTTTACACGTCGGCCGACAGCGTGTTTCAAATTGCCGCTCACGAGGATGTCGTTCCGCTTCCTGATCTGTATCGATGGTGCGAGATTGCCTTCGAGCTCGCGGGCAAG